>CAYQFM010000166.1:0-3919 GCA_964416735.1 uncultured Iamiaceae bacterium
TCACCGAGAAGGACCGGGACCAAGCGCGCGAGGTGCTGCACGCGCTCGGCAGCCATCCGCGCATCACCACCGACGACGGCACAGTGCTCGATCTCCCCCAGCCGGTGCTCCAAGTACTCGCCGAGTTCCTCGAGGCTGCGGCCGATGGCGAGCGGGTCCTGGTGCTCCGCTCCCCCGAGGACCTCACAACGGAACAGGCTGCCGCGGTGCTGGGCGTGTCGAGGCCCACCGTCGTCCGCCTGGTCGAGGCCGGCAAGATTCCGGCCCGGATGGTGGGCACCCACAGGCGCCTCGCCCTCGGTGACGTACTTGCCTACCGAGAGGCCTCGGCGGCGAAACGCCGAGTAGCCCTCGACGAGATGACCCGGCAGGCCGAGGAGTTGGGTCTCTACGACTGATGCCACGACTCGTTGCCGCCCTCGACGCCGATGTCCTGCTCCCGATCCTCTGCTGCGACTTCCTGCTGACCGCGTTCGACCTCGGGCTCTTCGAGCCGGTCGTGTCGTCCGAAGCCATCGCCGAGGTGGAGCGGAACCTCATCGAGGACTTCCCGCAGTTAGACCCTGTCAGCCTCCGCCGTCGGGTCGGCCAGATGCGCGACGCACTCGATGACCACGTGGTCGACCCTGGCTCGCTCGACGGCGTTCCCGAGGCCATCAACCCGAAGGACCGGCACGTGGTCGCGGCCGCCCTCGCCGGCGAGGCGTCCGTCGTCGTCACCAACGACAAGAGACTGCGAGCCGAGACCGAATCGGCTGAGATTGATCTCGCGGCGATGAGCGCCGATGACCTCGCCACCCACCTCTGGGAGCTCTGGCCTGACGACGTCGACGCTGTGATCAACACGCTCGTCGCCAAGCGAACCAAGCGACCAGTCACGGCCGAGGAGCTGGTAGCGGAGCTGCGGGGTCCGTTCCCCACGATGGCCGCAGCCTGGTTGGCGACTCGTGACTGACACGCATCTCAGCCGGGCAGGGCATCGACCCTGGCCTGCGTCAGCAAGCTGCGATGGGCCGACCGAAGGTGCTCGACACCCACACACTGCTGTGGGCATTGACGGATCCATCCAAGTTGGGGAGACGGGCACGCAAGACCATCGAGGATCGCCGCACAGTCTTGTTGGTTTCCGCCGTTTCAGCATGGGAGATATCGGCCAAGCACCGAGTCAGACGGCTACCCCAAGCCGACGTCCTTATCGGTGCTTTCCCACGCCATCTCGACACTCTCGGCGTGGGACGCCTCACGATCACCGAAGAGCATTGCCTTCTATCCGGAAGCCTCGATTGGAGCCACCGCGATCCTTTCGATCGCATGCTGGCAGCTCAAGCGATGATCGAGTCTCTGACACTCATCACCGACGACGACGCCTTCAAGACGATTCGAGGGATTCGCACACTTTGGTGACTGACCTGTCACCACAGTCGGAACCGGATCATGGGCAGGTGAGGAGCCGGCATCCAACGTTGCGAGCCAACACCATGCGAGCACCGGCTTCATGGCACATCACGATGAACTCCAGCCGGGGGTACGGCCAGCCTCTTCGATCCATTCCTGGATGTCGGGTCGAAGCAGATCTGCAACCGAGTCGATCTTGACGTATCGGGTGCGGTCAGTTGTTCCAAGCGGTGGTGGATTTGGAAAATCGGCACCACCGAAGAAGACGATGTTCACCGAAACGTTGTACGCAGCTACTTCGATGATCCACCCAAGTTCTGAATGTCCATAGTGCGCCTTGGACCACTTGACCGCATAGTTGAGATCAGGAATTGTCGCACGGATCAACTCGTCCAATGCTTCGATGATCGGTCGCACCGACGGCATCGTATTTTTGAACCAATCATCAATGGCATCGTGATCGGTTGAGGGTACCGGCGCTTTGCGTCCCGAAAGCCCCTTGATCTCCTTTGGCATGACTTTGACGACCTCGAGGTTTCCCAGTTATTTCCATTCACACGGCGGTGGACCTTGACCGTGCCTAGGAGAGGACTTCACCGGCGACGTTCGCCAACTCAGAGCGCCTCTCAGCTCACTCCTGAGCAACCTACCCGCCAAGCCCCACGCAATTGTGTGCGTTTCAGCCCATTGGGGACAGTTTTCCAAGTCAAGTCGATCAATTGGGCAGAGCGATCTCTGCTGGGGTGCTCGGTTCGGCGGTTGCGCGGGCAGCGGAGAAGACGAAGCCCGCTGTGACCAGCGCAGCAACGATGGCGATTCTGGCCACCGCGTGATTACGAGGCCCATCCGGCCTATCGACCGCGTGCCTGTGGGGAATCGAGCGCCTGTGAGGAATAGGGATGATGACCGATTTCATGACTAACCCCTCCTTCCACTCTGCGATAACCATCGGGGTCTCGTACACCAGTCATCGACACAATGAGGGGTATTCCTCATAGGCAAAACGACCATTACTGACCAGATCTCGCTGTGGGCTGCGCCGACATTTTCCAACACCACGGCACTAGGCGCTGGGAGGGGTCTCGTCGCATGATCCTTCGCCATCCGACGCTGCGCCACTCAGATCCGCCGACCGACTTACCCGAACACGAACCGGCAGTCCATCTGCAGACGCGCTCAGCGCACGCACGACGTCACGGCAGACATCGAGCACACGGTCGTCATCGTCGGGCCACCGCACGGCCACGCTGATTCCGACGGTGGCATCCGTCGCTATGACAGCGGTGGCCTGTTGGTAGAGCCATGACGCATCGGGGGTTACGGTTCGTACCTGATCTACAACCCACTGCCAGTCACGCACACCTTCGACGCGTTCTGACCCAGTTGTCACGCCAGACGAAACAGGAACCGCGAACGGGTCGATCCCACACGTTTCCACTGCCCAGGTAGACACCGTGGCCGCTGATGACCTCACGTCGTCCCCGGCAGCCATCGTTGCGAGAGCCTCATCGATCTCGGCCGGGGCATCTACTTTCACCGCTGCTATCGCCGCATCCAGGGCCTCATCGCTGGCCGGTGCCGCTTGTTCACCGCTTTCCTCGAGTCGGTTGCTGACCGCAATTGCCAGGTCTTCGACAGCACCACAGACAACAGGAACTCCTGTCGAAGTATCCGGTGGGGCCACCAACGGTGCTCCGCCCGAACATCCCGCTGCAGACGCAATCAGGATGCACAGCACCACCGAAGCGCGAAGCCTCGACATCATGGTTTCGACATCATGGTTTCGACATCATTGCTTCGGCAGCCCCATGTAGTCCGGGACCGATGACAGGGCGCAGCTCTTGAAGGCATCGCCGTTGGTCCAGGCGCTGGTCGCGTCCGAATCCCAACCAACCCCTGGTTCGCTGTCGATGATGCTGTAAAGCTCGAGGCCCAGATCCGCCGCCTTGGCCGCCTTGGCAACCTTGCTCGCCGCCAGTTGGTTGTATCCGCGCTTCAGCTTCTTGTATCCGATCTTCGCCTTTGTGATGGCGCTCGTCGTCTCCTTGATCGTGACGTTCGCCCCCGCGGTTGCCGGACCCACCGCCGCGTATGTCCTGGATGCTTCGAGTGTCTCTATTTGTCTCGTAGCGGTGCGGATATTGGAGGCCCGGATATTACGGTTCGAGAACTCATTCGCCGCGACGTCACCCACTTTGCCGATTACATCGTCGTCGATTGAAGGTGTTTCGGACGACGAGAGGCCCCAGGCCGCGGCACACGTGTAGCCGGACATCAACCATGTAACGGTCTGCTGCGCGTATTCGAGATACTGCGAGATCCCTAGGTCCACCCCGAAGAGGCCGAAGAGGCCATCTATGGCGCTACCGATTCCAACCACCGCTGTCAGGTATCCCATTGGCGGTGCGCTGCTCAAGACGCTTCCCGCGGCGGCGGCCAACACTCCCGCGGCCTTCTTGGCGGTGATGGCGGCTTGATCGCCGAACCACTCCAACCCACCCCCGATCGTCTCCCACGCATCCTT
>CAYQFM010000166.1:3929-5302 GCA_964416735.1 uncultured Iamiaceae bacterium
GCGTATGCGGCGGATCATCGCGGCTGAGCAGAAGGCGGCTGCGTAGTACGATGGTCAGTGTTTGCTGGACGTTGGAAGGACGGGAAGTAGTGCGTCACTCCTTATGGCTAGTGACGTAGTCCATCGTCTCCCACACGTCCTTGTCGCGGTAGTCGAAGTTGGCGGTCTTGTCGGCATCCATCGTGACCCACGTGACGCCGACCTCACCGGGACGATCGACGTCGCCACTCCAACCCTGGAAGATCGTGTCGCTCGGCTGATCACCCATGAGCACCACGACCGTCCCACCGATGTAGCGACCTTCAGATGCGGCGACACCCGGGCAGTTGGGTTCAGGCGAACGTCGAACACGATCGCCGGGATTGGTCGTGAGGGTGAAGCAGGTGACCTTGTAGGTGGCTTCGAGAGAGACGGTGGGGCTTGCTCCGTCGAGGGTCACCGAGGTGCCAAACGTGGTCGCCGTCGACGCTCCACTCCAGTTCTCGAATGCGTATCCCGTCGGGTCGGCCAGCGCCGCCGCGTGCACCGTCGTACCGACAAGCCACGCCCTGTCGGCGTAGGGGCAGTTCGGTGCGGTATCGACCATGATGAAATCCGAATCATCGGACAACCGCTCCCAACGGCTTGTCCCATCGGGGCCCACGAGGTTCACGCCCATGTCGATCCCCTGGCAGAACTGCGCCGTGAGGGTGGCGTTCCCCTTCAGGCTCACATGAACCTGTGATCCTGGAAGCGACACCCTCCCAACTTGGACGCCTTGGCTGTCGTAGTCGGGAACGGTCCAGCCAACCATCGGGTTGCCCGTGGTCGCGTGCGCCTCGAACTGCACCGGGAAACCAAGTTCGTAAAGACCCGTGGTGCGTTCAGTCACGGTCCCCGACAGGCCTCGAGCGGGACAATTCGACTCGTCGAGCCCCGGTGAGGTCACCGAGCCGGCGCCCTGTGGCCCAATGTCAACCGTGAGCGTTCCGCAGACACCTCTTGGGTAGAAGTACGGCGATATGGTGCGATCACGATCCATGGTGAGCGTCGTGGAATAGTGCTCCACGCGCCACTCGAATGGTGAAATCGGCGTCCACCCGTCGAACATGTAGTACTGACCGGTCCGTGGATCGGTCCCACCGGTCGTCGTCAAAGTGACCGTGGTACCGGTCTTCCAGGCGTTGCCCGGAATCGACGGGCAGTTGCCCTGCGGGTCAGCGGTGACAGAGCCGTAACCCGTCTGGTTCACGGTCAAGCGGGCACATGACCCGAAGGTGGCGGTCACCTTGGTCGAGGGCTTATTGACGGTGTAGGTGTATGTGGCGTTTGCGGTGATGACCCCTGCGGCATCTGTCGAGGGGACGTTGTTCGCCGTGAAATTCGAACCGTCT
>CAYQFM010000167.1:0-5302 GCA_964416735.1 uncultured Iamiaceae bacterium
CGGCTGCTGCGACACGAATACGACGAAGCCACCCCTGAGGACAGCGAAGCGGAGGGACGACTGGTGCGAGGGGTCTATCGTCGCATCATGTTGCCACTGCTCGACAGTCGCCGCCGTAGTTGGCTCTTCGTCGGTCTCGTGGGACTGGCATTCGCCGGCTCGATCCTTCTCGTCGTCTTCGGGATGGTGCCCGTGAAGATGCTACCCTTCGACAACAAAAACGAGTTCCAACTGGTCATTGACACGCCGGAAGGGACGCCGTTGGAAGCCACCGATGCGGTCGTGCGCGACCTGGAAGATTTCCTGGCGACGGTGCCCGAGGTAACCGACCTTGAATCGTACGTCGGTCTTCCATCACCGTTCGATTTCAACGGCATGGTTCGACACTACTACCTGCGCCGAGGTTCCACGGTGGCAGATATCCGTGTCAACCTGGCCGGGAAGCACGAACGAGTCCAAAAAAGCCATGACATCGCGCTACGCATCCGTCCGGAGATTGAGCGGATCGCAGCGAAACACGGCGCCGCATTGAAGATCGTTGAAACACCACCCGGACCGCCCGTGTTTGCCACACTCGTGGCCGAGGTCTACGGCCCACCGGGCGCCGCATACACAGACATCGTGGCTGCAGCAAAGCAGGTCCGGCAGACGTTCGAAGACACCGCTGGTGTCGTGGACATCGACGACACCAGCATCGCACCGCAGCAACGTATCGTGTACCGGCTCGATCGGACCAAGGCAGGAGTGCACGGCGTGCAGGTTGCCGACGTGTCGCAAACCCTGGCCCTTGCAGTTGGAGGAGTGCAGCCAACACGCGCACACATCGAGACGGAACGCATTCCCCTGGAAATCGAAGTGCGTCTGCCACGTGCCGCGCGGTCGGGGATCGAGAATCTTCTCGCACTACGCGTACGCGGAGCCGATGGGGCTCTGGTTCCCCTGGGCGAACTGGGCACCGCAGAGGAAAAACGGGAAGAACAACCGATCTACCGCAAAGATCTGAAACGTTTTGCCATGGTGACGGGGGACACCGCAGGCCGAAGTCCTGTCAATGCGGTTCTGGATATGCAGTCCGCGCTGGCGCACAAGCCGCTGCCCGAGGGATATCACGTCGAGTGGGCAGGTGAGGGTGAATGGAACATCACGGTCGACGTCTTCCGCGACCTCGGAATTGCCTTTGG
Organism: uncultured Iamiaceae bacterium; assembly: GCA_964416735.1. GTDB lineage: Bacteria > Actinomycetota > Acidimicrobiia > Acidimicrobiales > Acidimicrobilacustridaceae > CAYQFM01. The sequence goes on from CAYQFM010000167.1 coordinate 1,182, forward strand.
CATCGCCCTGCTGCTCATCTGGGTACTGCTGGTGGCGCAGACGGGTTCCCTCTTCATGCCGGTCATCATCATGGTAGCGATCCCGCTCACCATGATCGGCATCATGCCAGGATTCTGGTTGCTCAATCTGCTGACGGATACGCCCGTGTCAGGCTATGCAACACCTACTTTCTTCACAGCGACGGCGATGATCGGAATGATCGCTCTCGCAGGCATCGTGGTGCGAAACTCGATCATCCTGATCGACTTCATCCATCTCAGCCAGGATCGTGGCGCCAGTCTGCACGATGCGATCCTGGAAGCAGGAGCCGTCCGTTTTCGACCGATTCTGCTGACGGCGGGCGCCGCCATGCTGGGTTCTGTGGTGATCACACTCGACCCGATCTTTTCGGGCCTCGCCTGGTCATTCATCTTCGGCATTTTTGCATCGACCGCGTTCAGTCTCGTGGTCGTGCCAACCATCTATCATCTGACTTACGCGTCGAAGGACGCCTCGGAGCGGAAGGAGATCCTCTCATGACCGTCAATGAAGCATTACGCGGTATCGGCGGAGCGTTTGTCATGCTCAGCGTTGCACTCGGCTACCTGGTGCATCCAGGCTGGTTCCTGTTCACAGCGTTCGTCGGTCTGAATCTACTTCAGTCGGCGTTCACGAAATGGTGCCCGATGATGTGGCTCCTGCAAAAACTCGGACTACCCGACGAACGGCAGACAACGGATGGGCATCTGATCCGCTGAACGCTATCTGAAGAAGACGTGGCGCTTGCGACAGCAATCATGTCCATTGACAAGATCGTGTTCGCAGGCGCAAGCGAATCGTGGAGGCTCAAAAACGGATGACGACGGCCAGGAACCAGACATCGACGAATCCGCAAGACCGGCATGGGCGCACGGGCAACTCCAATACGCGACAACGCGGCGCCGGCCTGTTCCACCCGGATCTTCTGGTGGGCGGACTCAGCAGGGTCTTCTGGGCCAACGCCCGGCCGGTCGCCGACACACTCGGTGATCTGGACGTATATCGAAACCGTGCTGTAGACGAACTCTTCCCTGCTCCACACGAAACTCCGCATCCGACGATCACTTCACGATGGCGCCTACCGGGATTGGTCAGCGAAAACCTCACCTTCAGGTCCCTGCATGAACCGCTGGAGCCGAAGTTCCGCCGCCGGTACGAAGAACAGTACCGGGCAACACATACGGTATTTGCGCGCCGGATCAGACCGGCCACGGCACAGCGCCGCCCGCGGTTGTTATACCTGAACGGCTACATGCAGCCGGAAACGTATGTCGAAGAATTCACACTTCTGACGAGCATCGCGATCGGTCTGAACGTCGAGGTGATCGAAGTACAAGCACCGCACCACGGACGGCGCGCCAGCCGGGAATCCCGGTTCAGTGGCGAGTTGTACTGGACGGCCGATCTGGTGCGCAGCATGGAAGCACTGCGCCAGACGGTACTGGATGTGCGCACGCTGCTGCACTGGCTGCAAGAACAGGATGATCGACCTGTTGGTGTGGCCGGACTCAGTCTGGGCGGTGCGCTCTCTTGCACGCTCGCCTGTCTCGAGGAACGTTTCGCCTTTGCAATCCCGCTCATCGCCCACATGGATCTGGCAGCACTCGTGAGCAATGCGCCGGTACTCGTCAAAATGCGTCGTGACTTGAAATCCCTTGGTTGGGGGCGGCAAGAGTTCAACCAGTTCGCGGAACAGATTGGCTGGAACGACCTGCAACCGAAGCTGTCACCCGAGCAACTCCTCATCATCGCAGCCTCGGACGACCGGTTTTTCGCACCGCGGCTCGTCGAAGAAATGTGGCAGCGTTGGGGCAAACCCAGGATCCACTGGTTCCCCGGCAGCCACATGGGTTTTCTGCCCCATGCGCTACCGGCGATGCGGAGCATACGCCGCTTCATCGACGAACGGGTGAGTTAGACAACCCATCCAGAATGAGAGAAGGCGAACGTTACCGTCCGCCTTCTCTCGCCGTTCGGGGAAAATCCCCCGCTCGTGTTGGTTCCAGATTACAGGCTGGCCTTGCGGTACATCGCCACAACGGCAGCCCCGCCAAGACCCAGGTTGTGTTGCAGGGCAATCTTGGCACCATCGACCTGGCGTTTGTCCGCCTGACCGCGCAACTGCCAATTCAGTTCGGCGCACTGTGCCAGACCTGTGGCCCCAAGGGGATGTCCCTTGGAAATCAGGCCACCAGAGGGATTGACCACGACCCTACCGCCGTAGGTGTTGGCGCCAGAATCCACGAACTCGCCCGCCTTACCCTCGGGACACAGCCCGAGTGCCTCATAGGTGATCAGTTCGTTACAAGAAAAACAGTCGTGCAGTTCGACGACATCGACATTTTCAGGACCGAACCCCGATTGTTCATAGACCTTCCGCGCCGCTGCCTTGCTCAGGTCATAGCCGACCATCTTCATGCAGCTCTTCTCATCGAAGGTGCTCTCAAAATCGGTGGCCATGGCCATGCCGACGATTTCGACGGCCTTATCCTGCAGATTGTGCTTGCGCACGAAATCCTCGCTGACGACGATTGCCGCTCCGGACCCGTCGGAAGTGGGGCAACACTGCAACTTGGTCAACGGCTCGTAGACCATCGGCGCATTCTTGATGTCCTCGAGCGAGTACTCGTCCTGGAACTGCGAGTACGGATTATTCACCGAGTGTTTGTGATTCTTCCAGCCGATCTTGGCAAAATGATCGGCCGTCGTGCCAAACCGTTCCATGTGTTCGCGGCCGGCATTGCCAAACATCTGCGGGGCTGGTGGCGCCTTGGCGAACCCGCGCAATTCAACCATCAGCTTGAAGTGCTGATCCATCGGGTTGGTCCGGTCGGAGTACTTCACACCGAGCGAGCCTTTTTCCATCTTTTCGAAACCGAGTGCGAGCACACAGTCGGCCAGCCCACCCTCGACAAACTGTTTTGCCATGAACAGCGCCGTCGATCCGGTGGCGCAGTTGTTGTTGACGTTATAGACGGGAATCCCGGTCAGCCCGAGACCGTACAGGGCACGCTGACCACTGGTCGACTCGCCGTAGCAGTAACCGACACTGGCCTGCTCCACTTCACTGTAGGGGATACCAGCGTCAGCCAGCGCTTTGGAGCCGGCCTCCTTCGCCATATCGGGATAATCCCAGTCCTTCGAACCCGGCTTCTCGAATTTCGTCATCCCCACGCCGACGACGTAGACTTTTCGACCCATTGAACGCTCCTCTCGACTCGATTTGGTTTATGTCTGTTTTTCAACGGAAGGCGATGGACCCGATCCGTTTCTTCTCTTCGCAGCAAAACTGCCTGGATCAAGACCTCAACGTGACGGCCGCGTTGCTGATCACCGGTGTGCCGCGCTCTCGGGTCTTGGCGGAAACGATGATCTTGCCGTCCTCTTTCCACATCGAGGTGACGATCGTTTCACCCGGGAAGACGACGCCGGCAAAGCGCGCACCGTAGCCCGCAACCTTCGTTACGTCACCGTCGAGCATGGTATCGACCACCGCTTTGCACACGATGCCGAACGAGCAGAGTCCATGCAGGATCGGCGTGTCGAAGCCTCCCATTTTGGCGAAATCGGGGTCGCAGTGCAGCGGATTCTTGTCTCCCGAGAGGCGATACAATAAAGCCTGATGCGGCGTGGTTGCCGTCTCGACGACTGCGTCGGGCTCGCGTTCGGGCGCTTCGTTGCCGGGTTTCGGGCCCGACTCGCCACCGAAGCCACCCTCACCGCGCGCAAAAATCGTAAAGCGGTTGGTGAACAGCGGGGCGCCCCCCTTCTCCTTCGTATCCACGTCCATGACGATCAGTGCCGCCTTGCCCTTGTCGTAGATTCCGGCCACCCGGGCCTCGCTCTCCACTTCGGCCTCGGTCGGAATCGGACGGTGGATCGTAACCTCCTGCTCCCCGTGCAGGACCATCATCAGATTGATCTCGATACCCGGAATCGAGTTCATCCCACCGATCGCACTGAACACGGGCACGACGGCGAAGCTCGGAAGCACCTTCAGGTAGCGCTCGTAGGTATATTCCAACTCCTTGAGGTCGGTGGCCTTGCCAACACCGGCCCCGATACCCAGGTGATAGAGAATGACGTTGTCCGCCCGCCACGA
>CAYQFM010000168.1:0-5273 GCA_964416735.1 uncultured Iamiaceae bacterium
ATCTTCGCCGATGAAACACTGATCTCCGAGGACCACCCCTTCTTCGGCGCGGGCACCACGTCGCAGATCGCACGATCTACCTATTACAGCGCCGCGGAGCCATGCGGATTCACCGAGATAGCTGTTGTCGTGAATGACGGCACGCTCGAGGGTTGCGTCATGACGAACGCGCACGTTGGTGCCCAACACCGTGTACTCAGCAAGGTTCGCGCTGGCCTCTACGCGACAGTTGTCTCCGATCACCGCCGGACCGGCCACGTTTGCATCCGGATGAATCTCCACCCCCTCCCCCAACCAGAGACCGGGCGACAGTTCAAAACCGGGAATCTGCACCTTCACTTTGCCGTCGAGGATGTCCTTGTGGGCTGACAGATAGGCCTCAAGCGTGCCCACATCTTCCCAGTAGCCGTCCAGCACCTCGGCAAACATCGGGAGCTTGTCAGCAAGCAGCTTTGGAAATACCTCACCCGAGAAGTCGACGGCTCGATCTGGTGCGATGGAATCAAAGATTTCAGGCTCCAAGACAAAGATCCCGGTATTGATGGTGTCACTGAATACCTGCCCCCAGGTGGGCTTCTCCAAGAAACGTTCAATCGAGCCGTCTTCGGCAGTGATCACGATTCCGAACTCGAGTGGATTCTCCACGTGAGCGAGTCCGATGGTTGCAAGAGCACCATGGCGCTCGTGCGCAGCAATCACCTCGGTCAGATCGAAGTCGGTCAAGACGTCACCCGAGATGACAAGGAAGCGTTCGGTCAGTTCGTCCATGGCGTTTCGAACCGAACCAGCAGTACCCAGAGGCATCTCCTCTGTGGCGTAGGTGAGGTTCACACCAAAATCCGAGCCATCGCCAAAGTGGCTGCGGATGGTGTTGGCCATGAAAGCCACCGTCACCACGATGTCCTCGATGCCGTGTGTCTTGAGCAGATCGATGATGTGTTCCATCATCGGCCGATTCACCAGAGGCAACATCGGCTTGGGGACATTGGACGTGAGTGGGCGCAGTCGCGTGCCCTCTCCACCGGCCATGATCACGGCTTTCATGGCTCGAAACCCTTCATGGATCCAAACTTAGTCGGCCACCGATGGTTCCGAGTCGGCAGATCTTGCCGCCCTACCTTCCCTGAGCGCCGTTCGTCCCAGCGGGACATACAGCACCGCGGCGTAGTACGCCAGCGCCAAGCCCGGTATTCCCATGAGCCAACCCAGAGTCCGCAACAGTGGCGCCGATGACACATCGGAGCTTCCGGCCAGAAGCAACGGGAAAGCAAACATCAATCCGAACGTCCCTGCCTTGCCGAACCAGGTCACGTCGATGCGCTTGGCACCAGCTGCCGCCAAGGTCAGGGTACCGATGGCAACGACCCCCTCACGTACGAGAACAACGATGCAAAACCAGAGTGGCGCACCGCCCACCGCAATGATTCCGCCAATACCAACGAAGAACAGGAGTCGATCGGCAACGGGATCGAGGATCTTGCCCAAGTTGGAGACCTGATCGAAACGACGGGCTATGTACCCGTCCATCCAGTCGGTTGCTCCCAGCGCGCCCAAGAGCAGTGCTGCCCCGAAGTGATTGTCACTCGCAAGAAGCATCCACAGATAGATCGGAAGGCACGCCAGGCGCACCAGTGTGATCAGGTTCGGGATGGTGAGTACGGCATCCGGCGAGGACACAGGCTCCAGCCTACGATTTGGCCATGCCCACGATCTTCACCCGCATCATCGATGGCGAACTTCCCGGTCGTTTCGTATGGCGTGATGAACGTTGCGTCGCCTTCCTGTCGATCAACCCCCTCGCGCCCGGTCACACGCTTGTGGTGCCAATTGCGGAGGTGGACCACTGGATTGATCTGGATGACGACCTGATGAATCACTTGACAACAGTTGCCAAGAAGATCGCCAGGGTCCAACACGCCGTGTTCAAGCCCGAGAAGGTTGGGATGATGTTGGCTGGCCTTGAGGTGCCCCATGTACACATTCACTTGGTGCCGATCAACGGTGTACACGATCTCGATTTTGCCAATGCCGAGGCCGACCCTGATCCCGCTGAAATGGACCGGGTCGCCGAGCAGCTTCGTTCAGCTCTGGGAACATCAGAATGAGCTTCACCAACTGAGATAGCTGTTTCAGTTCGTGTCGAAATCCAATTCAAGTGCCACAGCTCCAGATTCTGGCTCGGTTTCATACCCCGCGACGACGGCGTTGGCATCGTTGGCTGGTTCGATCAGTTGCGGTCCGTTGTTGGCGGGCTTGTTGACAGCGGTTGACACGAGATGAGCAATCAACACGTTCGGTTTCGCCGGCACCATCAGATGCTGCAGGACGGAGACGTCGTCTATATCAGGATCCAGCCAGAGGGCCCACGTGTTGGGCGTGAGAATCACCGGCATCCGGTTATGCACGGGACCGACAACTTCATTGGCGTCACACGTGATGATCGTGCATGAGCGGACGGAATCATCAGCGACCGGGTCTCCATTCACGACAGGGTTTCCATTCACGACAGGATCCTTGCCCGCAATGTTTGCTTCTGGGGTGTCGGGTGGTGGTCGCCACGTTTCCCAGAGGCCTGCGAACGCCAGGATTTCGTCTTTAGCAGGCTGGAAATACCAGGGCTGCTTGTGCTTCGAACCCGTGGAACCCGTGATGGGTTTCCACTCATAGAAACCGTCTGCGGGAATCAGGCAGCGTCTGTGTCTGAAGGCGGAACGGAATGCGTTCTTGGTGGCGACGGTCTCTGACCGGGCGTTGATCATCCTGTTGCCGATACCGGGGTCCTTTGCCCAATGCGGAATCAGACCCCAACGCATCGGCTCGAGCCGACGCCGATAATCGGTTCCTTCGTGGATGGTGAAGATGTCACGGCTTGGTGCGACGTTGTAGTTCGGTTCGAGTTGGTGGCCGGGTTCGATGAACGTTTCAGACGAATCGACTCCGAAAAAGGAAACGAGTCTCGTCGGCGGAGACACCGCCACAAATCGACCACACATGTGTCCGCCCCCATTCGAGTTGTCCAGAGGTCGTCGGCGGGCGAATAGTGCTCTCGCGCCACTTTTCGATTGCGCCTAGGGTGAACTCCAGGCTGTCCCTAAGGATCGGAACCGTCCCGGTGCCAGACCTGCGTACACACTAGTTTCGCGGGCCGTGGGGAATTCACGGCACTTCGAAGACGGAACCATCGACGTGCCTCCGGAGCCATCGAGATTGCTGCTCGTGGGTTTCGTGGCAGCCACATTCATGTCGGCCACGCTCCTCTTCTTGGTTGAACCGATGGTGGCCAAGATGCTGCTCCCCCGCCTCGGGGGTTCCGCGGCTGTTTGGAACACCTCGCTTGTGTTCTTCCAGTTGGTCATGCTTGCCGGATACGCCACAGCGCACTTCACCCTGACCCGATTGGGCGTAAAACGACACACAGTCGTACAAGCCGTTGCCCTTGTCCTGCCCATATTGGTATTGCCGATCGCAGCACCGGCAGGTTGGTACCCACCTGAAGGCACAGACGTTGCCATGTGGACCATCTTGGTCCTCACTGTCATGGTCGGCCTGCCGTTCTGGTTTCTGTCGATGATGAGTCCGACGCTCCAACGCTGGTTCTCGACCACCGTCCATCCGCATGCACATGACCCTTACTTCCTGTATGCGGCCGGAAACATAGGCAGTCTGGGTGCGTTGCTGGCATACCCGTTGGTCATCGAACCCAACCTCAGCCTTGTCACGCAGGCACGCCTTTGGGCGGGTGCCTACGTGGCGCTTGTGTTGCTGGTTGCATGGTGTGTCATATCGATGCGACGCCACACCGCACACGGTCGCATCGAAATCACCAATGCCATCACCAACAGCAAGATGTTGGAGGCCAGAACTGATGCTGGATCAGGATCACCGCACGACTCAGCAATTCCGCCGCTCTCTTGGCCCACCCGGTTCCGTTGGATCGGGTTCGCGGCTGTCCCGTCAGCACTCATGTTGGGAGTCACCCATCATCTCTCATTCCATGTGGCATCGATACCGATGCTGTGGGTCATCCCACTGGCGCTCTATCTGATCACGTTCATCCTCGCGTTTGGTCGGCGTCCCGAGGGTGTGACCCTCATCGCCGCGAGGGCGTTCAAACTGCTGATGATCCCACTCACCCTCAGCCTCCTCGGGTTCATCGAAGTGCTCTGGTTCATCTTGTTTCTGCACCTCGGTGTGTTTCTGTGCGTCGCCATGGTTGCCCATGGCCGACTGTCGTCGGAACGTCCAGAACCCGCCAGACTCACGGAGTTCTATCTGCTCCTATCGGTTGGTGGTGCTGTTGGCGGTGTCCTTACCGCTCTGACCGCGCCGATCATCTTCAAAGATGTCCTCGAATACCCGATCACTCTCGTGTTGGGACTTCTCGTTCTGCCCGTTTCCTTATTTGCCTCTGGACAACCACACGCCGGAGATGAGTCCACCGGTTCGCTGAATTGGCGTTGGCCACGACCGCGCACACTCATGCTCTCGTTTGGGGTCTTGCTACTCTCAGTCGGGGCTGTGCAGATTAGGGCAAGCGGGAGCCAGAGCGGCTTGACCGCCAGCATTCTCATTGCGGCGGTTGCCTTTATCGGCGCATACGTTGTCGCTCGCACACCGCAGGGCTTTGCAGGAGTATTTGCTGTGCTCTTGGCGGCGTCGGTTCTCATTCCTACAAATCGCACCCTGTTCCAGGATCGGACCTTTTACGGTGTTCACCGCGTCTTTGAGGACAAGATCGTCGCCGGTCGGCACGTGCTTCTCAACGGGAACACTGTGCACGGGATGGAAAACACCGTTGGTCCTGACGCGGGTGAACCCCTCGCTTACTACCACCGCTCCGGACCGATAGGTCAATGGTTCGAGGCCAACAAGCGATCCCCGGCCAGGTCGGTTGCGGTTATCGGGATGGGCTCAGGCGCTCTTGCCGCGTACGGGCGCGATTCAGACCGGTTCGCGTTCTATGAGATCGACTCGATGGTCGACGACATCGCCCGCGATCCGTCCCTCTTCAGTTTCGTGACAAATTCACGGGCCGACATTGCCACTCGGATTGGTGATGGCCGCCTGATGCTCGACAGGAATTCCGATGAGCAGTACGACTTGCTGATTCTGGATGCGTTTTCCTCGGACACAGTCCCGATGCACCTTGTGACCGCTGAGGCTGTCGAACTGTACCTCGACCGGATCTCCGCCGACGGAGTTCTCGCATTCCATATTTCGAACCGTTACTTCGATCTTTCTCCGATCATCTCTCGACTGGCAGAGATGTACGG
>CAYQFM010000169.1:0-5220 GCA_964416735.1 uncultured Iamiaceae bacterium
ACACTCCGATTCACAACGTTCGTGGTGAAGCTTCCCGTACGCGACCCGATCCTTGTGGCAAAACAGGCAACCTCGGTGGCTGTACTAACCGACAATCGCTTCGGGTTCGGCGTTGGATTGTCTCCCTGGCCCGACGATTACGAAATCCTCGATGTTGCCTTCGCGGGTCGTGGCAAGCGGATGAACGAGCAGATCGAGATCCTCAAGGGCCTCGGCACCGGCGACTACTTCGAATACCACGGCGAGTTCTATGACTTCCCCGCTATCAAGATCTGCCCGGTGCCTGTCACTCCCCTGCCCATTCTCGTGGGTGGCCATGCTGACGCCGCCCTGCGACGCGCCGCACGCCTGGGCGATGGCTGGATGCACTCTGGTCTGGACTACGAGGAACTTCCCGGCATCATCGAGCGTCTTCAAGGGTTCCGAAGCGAGTACGGACGTGAAAATGAACCGTTCGAAATCCACGCGATATCGCTTGACGGATTCACGGTCGACGGTTGTCACCGCCTCGAAGAACTCGGCGTCACCGACGTCATCATTGGCTTCCGTGATCCCTACCAGGTTGCCCAAGACGATCAGACACTCCAAGACAAGATCGACATGCTCCGGTTCTTCGCAGACGATGTGGTTGCGAAGGTGAACGGCTGACAATCAGCCTTGACCGTATCGGGTCGACCACCGCGGTCGGGGGGCTTGAACGCGGTGGTCGACCTCGACTCACTTGCCGGTGCGGTTTCCCGAGCCGGATAAACGACGTGACACAACCACGACGACTGTTCCCAGCACCACAAGACTGACGCCCATCGCCAGATAGAGAACCGTTGCGGTACCGGTGCGAGGCAGGACGGCGGGAGTCGGCCCACCCGGTCGACGCACACTCTCTCGCGGCTGGTCTACAGGAGTATCACCACCGGATTCCTCGGGCGTCTCATCCCCGGTCTCCGTTTCGGTCTCCGTCTTCTTCTCGACAACCGTGACAGTCTCGCCGGACTCCCCACACTTCCCCGTGTATTCACCCACCTCGGGGATCTGCATCGTTGCCACGTATCCGTAGACCCCGGGCTTACCCGGTGTGTACGCGGGGGATGGATGGTTGCCCGATCCAGTGACAGTGAAGTCGTCCGACCAGACAAGGTTCTCGGCAACACAGCCGTCAACCAGATTTGCTGCCGACTCAAACGGACCAAACAACTCGAGGTGAACCGTCGCTTCTTCGTCCGGGCCTAACCCTTCGATGACGACGACGTCACGAACCGCAGCACCAACCTCTACGGTGATGTCGCCACTGCTCACGGTGGCAACTTCAAGACCACTATTCAACGCTTCCCCGGATGGGACTTCCCGAGTGAAAGAACTCAGAGTGGGAATTCGGTGATCTTCAAAGGTCACCGTGGTGGTCTCGTTCCACGCCAGGGTCACGACCTTCGACGGCGAACGGTCGATCAGGTATCCCTCGGGTGGCGTGACCTCAGTGATCTCATAGGTGCCTGCAACCAGATATCCGACGTTGGTCGCCTCGACCCCCAAGGTGAAGTCACCGATGTCCTCGTCAAAGCTGCCGTCTCCGTCCGAGTCACGGCTGATGTGAACCACCGCTCCAGATACCGGTTCGCCGGTAGCCACATCAACCTTCACCAGATTGAGCGAAGCTCCCGGTTCAACACCGTCCACCACCTCGATGGTCGTCATCTCACCCGCAGCAATCGTTATCTGATGCACGGTCGCATCAATCCGTACTCCCGCGGGAGCCGACACTTCCACCACTTCGTAGACGCCCGGGGCCAAGTCGAGTTCGTTGGTGTAGCCATTGGCACCAACCGTCAGGTTGCCAACGACTTCCCCAACACCGACTTCCCCAACACCGACTTCTCGAATACCGCCCTCTCCAGAACCAATGGCACCAGGAGGCGTGGCGACACCGCTGACGGATCGCACCTCGAAGACTGCCCCAACCGCCGATTGATATGCCTGATTGGTCGTGGTCTTGAGTACCCGACCGAACCCCTTCGGAACCCGCGAAGCTGCTCCCCCATCGAACCGGGTGCCATTCGGCGTAACGACGTTTTGAGCGTTCGAGCCCGAGGGATAGTCCGGACCCGCCCAGACCGAGTAGTAAGCCGGCGCCCAAGCACCCGACAGAACAAGGATGTCGCGACCGACCTCCGCTTGATGCCATGTGTTGACGACCACGCCATTCACGTCGGTGGTTGCATGACGGATCACATCTGGCCGCTCAGCCTCGACGACATTGCCAGGAAGGATGTCGACCTTGTGACCTGCAATTGGCTGGCCGGACGCGTTCGTGTACCTGATGGTCGAAGTCCATGTCGTTTCCTCTTCCCAAACGAGATCGACATCTATCCGCCACGGTCCGTCCAGCCAGTGGGCCCGTGCCTGGGCCTCTTGATACAGCTCGACCGCCCTCGCCTTGACGTCGGGGTGTGAAACCGCCATGGCTGGAACGTTCACATCCGCCCACTCGTCACCAGACAGACCACGCACCACAGTTGCCAGACCTGCTGCGGTCAACGGGTCCGTCGTGTCTCCATGAGCCCACAATGCGTAGGCCAGCGCCCACCGGTCCGACTGACGCACGCCCCGAGCGGCCGGCACGTCGTCAATCTGCACATTGCCAACCGCCCGTGGTTCACGAGCACCTGATTGGATGCACCATGCCGTGCCGACATTGGTAATCCATCCTCCCTGCCACGGGTGTGTGAACTGGTTGGTCGTGACATTGGTGATCCCCACCCCACGACCGGCATCGGCCAAAGCGCTCCGCGCATCAGCGCCGAGTAGCGCAACAGCGACGGCAACAGCCAAAAAGACCATCGTCCCCAAGCCACGACGCATGGCGTGAAACCGATGGAAAACCCCACGACCAAGAAGCCTCCGGCCCCGCTGTGATCTCCGGCCAAAGGCCCCGCAACAACCCAACCCAATCCGTCTCATGCATTCTCCCGATAGAGCAGGACCAACCGAGCATCGCTAGAGCGCAGCCAAAGATCCCTCGTTCAAGTTGACTGACGGATCGTAACCAGATGTTTCATGTCTTTTCAATATGTTTCTATAATTCTCCGAAATCGTCACTCGGGCGCGAAGAAGCCCCGACCACGACAAGTGCGATCGGGGCTTCTCTCAGTTCACTGAAGCGTCAGCAGCGTCAACCGCCCGCAGCAGCCAATATCTGCTTGGCAAACTCCTTGGCGCCGTCATCGAGTTGATTGCGGCGGATAGCTGCGCTCGCCACCACCTTGGTCCCCCGCTCCTCGAGGATCTCTTTCATCTTGTCAACGGTCTTGCCGGGATTGATGGCGTACGTGCAGTAGACCGCGCTCTTCTTTCCGTCGAGCGCCGGAAGTCCCTTGAGTCGTCCAGCGCGTCCCGGACGCTGACCGGCCACGATGAATCCGTCTACCCAACTCCCAACCACCACCAAATCGGCAAGTGCAAGTTCACGATGGTCAAGGTCGGTGATGTTGCAGACCGTCGTTACCACGCCGGCGTCGGCCAATTCACTGCCGATGAGTTCTGCCGCGCTGCGGGTCTTACCTGTGAGACTCTCAAAAACAACGATCGCATTCATGTCGCTAGGTTTACCAGATGGAACGGGTAGAAACGACGCTTGACGAATTCTTTCATTCGTCGGCCATCACTTCGGGGCGATAGATGACTGATCCGTTCAGACTTCTGGCCGCGGCGGTTGGGGCAGATCGGGCGCTACAGGGCGCCGCTGTTGATGACGCTTACACCCACGATGAAGCCCTCACTGAAACCCATGCACGTCCAGCCATGGTGCTCTTCCCCACCACGACCGAGGAGGTCTCAGCGATCTTGGAAATCGCAGACCGATCTCGCATTCCGGTCACGCCCAGAGGAGCGGGCACAGGATTGTCGGGGGCGGCCGTCTCGACGTCATCGGGCGTTGTCGTGTCATTGGAACGCATGAATCAGATCGTCGAGATCGACCTCGACAACGACGTGGCAGTGGTTCAACCCGGCGTCACCCTTCACCAACTCGAAGAAGCCCTGGCGCCACACGGTCTCGAATACCCGGTTTACCCGGGTGAATACAGCGCCACCATCGGGGGCAACGTGGCCACCAACGCCGGTGGCATGCGTGCCGTCAAGCACGGGGTCACGCGACACAACGTCCTTGGCCTCGAAGCTGTGCTGGCCGGTGGTGAAGTCATTCGCTCCGGAGGCAAGTACGTGAAGGCCAGTTCGGGTTATGACCTTACGCAGTTGATCATCGGTTCCGAAGGCACACTCGCCGTGGTGACCGAGGCTCTACTCGCACTTCGTCCCAAACCTGCGCATTCGGTACTCACCCTGGCCCCGTTCCACAACCTCGCCGCTGTCACCAAAGCGGTACCTGCCCTTGTCAACAGCGGTCTTGACCCGGTACTCCTCGAGTACATCGACACTCTTGCCATGGATGCCACGGCTGCCGTTCTCGAAACGCCACTCGGTATCACCCGAGAGGTGCAGACCTTGGCCCACGCTTACCTGGTTGTGATGCTCGAAGGTGACGATCAGACACGCCTAGACGAAGACACGCAGCAATTGGGCGAGCTCCTGGTGGCCCTAGGCGCGGTGGACTGTTTGGTTCTGCCATCAAGCGCAGGCGTCGACCTGCTCGAAGCCCGTGAGAAAGCTTTCTGGCTGGCCAGAGCAAACGGGGTCGACGACATCATCGACATCGTGGTACCCAGAGCTTCCATTCCGCACTTCATGGCCGAGGTGGAGCGCATAGGTGGCGAGCACCAGGCGTGGATTGCCGGAGCTGGTCACGCAGGTGACGGCAACATTCATCTGGCCATCTTTCTGGCGGACGACAATCTGCGCCGTGATCTGATGCGTCAGATCTTCGCCGCAGGGTTGTCGCTTGGGGGTGCCGTCTCCGCAGAACATGGAATTGGCCGTGAGAAGCGAGACTTCTTCCTGGCAACCGAAGCTCCGGCAAAGTTGGCACTGATGAGGAGACTGAAAACAGCATTCGATCCGAACGGCATCCTCAACCCTGTGTTGCATCTGACTTCGCGCGACAGGATCCGCGTTCTTTCAGACCGCATTTGGCAGGGTTGCTGGCCTTGAAAGAGGAGCAGTGTCATGTCAAACGAGCGCAAGGTGAAGCGGCTCTTGTCGGGCGAGCAGAAGTACGACTTGTGGGTGCGGATTCTTACCGAGCAGATCACTGCGTCGCAGGCCGCTGCGGAG
>CAYQFM010000170.1:0-5133 GCA_964416735.1 uncultured Iamiaceae bacterium
AGAACTGGATTGCGAAAACGCCTTGGGCGGAATTTCTGGCCGAAACGCCGGAAACTTGGCAAGCCCCAACCTCTGGCCTTCCGAGAGATCGCGGGGGTTGGCGCGGGCATCAACGCCGGGGACCACCTCGTCTAGAAGTGCCCTGGTCGTTCCCGCAGTCAACCCCACATCAGCATCCGCCGTTGCGCACTCCGCTTCAACCGAGTCGTGATACAGCAACAAGCCCGGATCCTGGGGAACCAGCCCCACCATTTTCATTGCCACGCGCGGATCAATCCGGTGTGGCTCGAGTCCCTCCACCTCGACCCGGCCCGAACTCGGACGACGTAGACCCACGAGTTGACCGAGCAGCGTGGACTTCCCCGAGCCGTTTCGACCCATGAGCGCAACGATCTCGCCGGTACGCAGCTCGATGGTCACGTCACTGAGCGCATCGACTGGACCATAAGAGACCCCGAGTGCTCTGGTCTTTGCAACCACCCGGCGATCATCTTTCACGGCGGGTTCGGCTGGTTCGGCTGGTTCGGCGGGTTCGGCGGGTTCGGCGGGTTCGTGTACCGCCTCAGACAACGACTCCCGAACCGTGGCTGCCAACCTTCTTGCGTCCCGAACCGAGAGGGCAAGCGGATTCCATCCAAGTAGGCGTCCGAGTTCGACCACCGGCGGAGCTACGGGCGCCTCCATCATCATTTCGGCCGGGGCTCCCGAACGGACCTCGGCACCTCCCGCGATGGAACTTCCTCCAGTGGCACCTCCGACGGTGACCACACGATCCGCATACTGGATTACCCGCTCGAGGCGATGTTCAGCAATCAACACGGTCATCGCCAAGTCGTGGACCAGCCGAGTAAGCGCCGCGAGCACCTCTTCGGCCGCCGCTGGATCGAGCGCAGACGTGGGCTCGTCGAGCACCAACACCTTGGGGGCGGCGGTGAGCACTGCCCCGATGGCAACACGTTGACGCTCCCCTCCCGACAAGGTGAGCAACGGGCGTCGGCGCAGGCGGGACAGACCCATCAGGTCGAGAACGTCTTCGACACGCTTGCGCATCACCTCGGGTGCGATTCCGAGGTTCTCCATCACATAGGCGAGTTCGTCCTCGACGGTATCGGTGACAAAACCGGCGGTGGGGTCTTGTCCGACGACGCCAACGACATCAGCCAACTCGCGGGGAGCAAACTCCCGTGTGGAACGACCCGCCACGGAAACTGTTCCAGCCAGGTTTCCCCCGGTAAATCGGGGAACGAGTCCGTTCACACATCGAAGCAAGGTCGACTTGCCGGCGCCGGTCCTGCCGACGACCAGGCACAACTCGCCCTCCGGAACCGAGAAATCGACGGATTCCAGTATCGGGACATCACAGCCCGGATACGTGAAGGTGACACCAGCGAACCGGATCACGCCGAGACCGGCTTTTGTGATTCCAAGTCGCTGGTCGCTGCGACAACGGGTACCTCGACAACTGGCGCATCGACACCTGGCGCATCGACAACTGGCGCATCGACAACTGGCGCATCGACACCTGGCGCATCGACAACTGGCGCATCCACCATGCTCACGTCAGACAAGGTCGGTGGCAGCGGGGTTGCAAACGCAGGCAGCAGACCAATTGCAATCGCAACTACCGCCATCAGCGGCAAACCCGGAACGACCACGGGATTGGTGGACGGGTTCAGATCAGCCCCCCAAGCTCCAGCAACCGACATGAGGGCAATGACGAGACCTCCCGCAACCGAGACGATCCATTCCGGAGACACCCAGGGGTCCGGGCGATATCTGGTCCGCGCGGAATGTCGACCCCTCACGAACATCGACCCTGCGAGCAACAGTGAACCCATCGCCACTACCGGCAAGCCCAATCGGGAGGATTGTGAGCCGTCGAACATGAGGTAGAGCCCGACACAAATGAACATGAGGCCAACCGTCAGAAATATCGACGACAGGCGTCGGTTGAGGCTCGTCACACCACCTCGACGTCCGTAGCCACGCGAATCCATTGACGCCGCAAGAGCTATCGAGCGTTCCAGCGCACCCTCCAACACCGGCATGGCCAGACCACGCCATGCAGAGGGCCCCCTGGTGGGGCGACCTCGCAGACGCCGAGCGTCACGGATTTCTCCGCTGGTGGCCACCGCTTGTGGCGCAAACGTCATGGCCACCGTCACTGCCACCCCTGTCTCGTAGAGCGCGGCTGGAAGACTCCGCAACAATCTGTGCGGGCTGGCGAGCGAACTTGCCGCGCCGAAACACGCAAGCAGGACCGCCATCCGAAGGCCCTGGTAGAAGGCGGTCACCAGAGCCTCGAGGGTCACCTCGCCACCCAAACTGACACCACCAGCCCAACTCGGTAGCGGTATCGAAGGAAGCGTGAACAACGTGGTTCCCGGCATACGAGCGCCGAAGAGGATCTGGAACACCAGCCGAATCACCACGACCATGACTCCGAGGCGCAAAAACACGACGAACGACCGCGACCACGGTGCCGGGGTTCTGCGGGCCGCCACGACATAGGCAACCACTGCAAGCACGAGGCCCAAGAGGAGCGGATTCGTGGTGCGCATGCCAGCCACACCCATTGAGCCTCCCCACAACCACCAGGCAACCGGGTGTAGGTGCCTGCGCCGGACACGATGGCGCATCACAGGTCTTCCTTCGCACGGAAGCGGAGAATCGCTGCCACACCCATCCCCACGATCACAGCCGATCCCACAGCCAACCCGACCCACTTCGATTTGGATCCGTTGCCGTCATCGACGTTGTCGATCAGTACACCTCCCGCAACCTCCTGAGAGGTTCCAGACCCGGCGGGACCGGTCGTGCCAGTCACCTCCAAGCCGGTGTCCGCTTGTTGTTCCGTGCTTTCAGCAGAAGCATCGGACTGTCCATCACCCTCAGCCGGATGTGGCGAATCCCCAATGGCGTTCGACGAACCACCGCCACCGGGTCCAGACGGCGGATTCACCGGTGCTGCGTCTCCACTCGAACCACCGCTTGAGCCTCCACTCGAACCTCCGGGTGATCCCGTGTCGCCACCCTGCCCACCGCCAGCGGTCGATGTCGTCGTCACCGCTGGCACCGGGGGAAACAGCCGCGAACGATCGGGTGCTGTGCGAGGGGGAGGATCCTGTGGGCTCGCAGTCCCCAGTGTGAATCGCCAGCCTTCGATGTCTCCGTCTTTCAGTCGTCGGCTGAACGGATTGCCACCTCCATACACCCACGAGCCCGTACCACCCGTCCAATACGCCCAGTAGAGGTAGCCATCCGGGGTCATTTCGCCACATCCGGTTGACGGAAAACCATCCACGGCACACATGAGCCCGCTCGACGCGAACCGTGGCTTGACTGTCCTCAGAATCTCCGATCTGCTGCGGAAAAGATCACCACCCGTCGATCCGGACGGCATCGCGACACAGGTTGCCGTCTGATTAGCCGGAGATGTTGGTTGGGTTCCGAAGTCCACGACTATTGCAACCCGGATGGTTCCATCGATTGGAACACCACTGCATAGCTCTGCTGCTCGAGCTGGCCTCGCGTCCAGAAAGACCATGGCTGCGACGAAGAGGATCGCCGCCACTGACAGCACCAACCGCCGCACGACGAAGTTCTGATTGCGAAGCTGCAATGGTCCTCCCCGGTTCACTGGTGTTGCCCGGGGACGGACTCTCCGCCGACGGACTCCACCCCGCGGTCCTACGACGGGTGTTGATGGAGTAGACGCCGCA
This sequence comes from uncultured Iamiaceae bacterium, assembly GCA_964416735.1. GTDB lineage: Bacteria > Actinomycetota > Acidimicrobiia > Acidimicrobiales > Acidimicrobilacustridaceae > CAYQFM01. The sequence continues at coordinate 3,723 of CAYQFM010000170.1, forward strand.
GCGGGTATCCCGGCTCGTGGGGCACAGGTGTGCTCCACCTACGGTTGCGGGCCAGCGCCGGAATTCGACCGGCTTCCCCCGCTGCGGACTTGTAATTGTCAATAGTTCTATCGACACCACCCCACCACAGCGGCCCGAGCGACGTCAACCGAAATCGATACCGGTCTCGTCGAAAAGTGGCGATCTCGGTGCAAGTGCCAGACTCAAGACAAATGAAACCCCGTGACGAGTTGAATCCGGTCCGAATCCTTTTCGTCTGCCTCGGCAACATATGCCGGTCACCGACCGCCGAAGCGGTGATGGCCGACCACATTGCGAGAGCTGGATTATCCGACAAGATCGAAGTGGACAGCGCCGGAACCGGAGACTGGCACATCGGCTCTGCTCCAGACCCACGCGCCACGGCCGAAGCAGAGTCGCGCGGCATTTCGATGCGCTCACGTGGCCGACAGATCCGGGCCGACGACTTCAAGGATTTCGACATCATCCTCGCGATGGATGCCTACAACCTGCGCGACCTGCGAGAACTCGCCCCGGATGACGAAGCCAGATCCAGGATCCACATGTTCCGCAGTTTCGATCCGACCGCGAACACCAAGGATGCGGACATCGACGACGCGGAGGAGATTTCCAACGGTGAGCTGGATGTACCAGACCCGTACTTCGGAGGACCCGAGGGTTTCAGTCACGCCTTCGATCTCGTGGATGCAGCCAGTGAGGGCCTGCTCGATTACATCCGCACCAACTACCTCGGACAGCAGCAGGAGAGTCCCAACAGGTAACACCACGGGACAACAAGGGGGCATCCGACCTCACAGGAAGCCCTGTCGCGCAGCTATGTTGCAGTCTGGCAATTGGTTCACAGACCGAAATGGGGAGGCATCGCCGGTGAAGCTGGGACTGATGTGGGGTTACTGGGGCCAGCTACCTCCACCCGACGTGATCGCCACAACCCAGGAGGCCGAACGACTTGGGTTTGATTCGGTCTGGACCGCCGAAGCATGGGGTTCCGATGCCTTCACGCCCTTGGCTTGGATCGCCTCCAATACATCGACAATCCGACTGGGAACCAGCGTCGTTCAGATTGCTGCCCGCACTCCGACGGCCACCGCCATGGCCGCATTGACGCTCGACCACATCTCCAACGGTCGAATGACTTTGGGGCTTGGCGTATCAGGACCGCAAGTGGTCGAGGGCTGGTACGGCCAACCCTCACAAAAACCCCTGGCACGGATGCGTGAATATGTGGAGATAATCCGGCGCGTGATTCGGCGTGAAGAGCCACTCGACTTCGACGGTGAGTTCTACAAGCACCCGTACCGCGGCGAGGGCGCAACCGGCTTGGGCAAGCCGCTCAAGTCCATCACCCACCCATTGCGCAGAGATCTTCCGATTGTGCTGGGAGCAGAAG
>CAYQFM010000171.1:0-5024 GCA_964416735.1 uncultured Iamiaceae bacterium
CCCGGACGATCCGCTCACGATGTGGATGGGTGGAGATTCGGGGGGTGGTTCGTTTGCCGTACAACTCGAGCCCATTTCAGCTTCGACGGGTCTGTTCGACCCGATCCTCGATTACAAGGTTGGTTCGGGCCTGGCCAGACCCGAGTTCTACAACTGGCCGGAGCATTTCGCCAAGGACGTGATTCCCAAGCAGGACCCCGACATCATCGTGGCGATGTTCGGGGCCAATGACGACCAGAGCCTCGACGTGAACGGTAAGTCCATCGACAAGTACACCCCCGAGTGGTTCGAGGAGTACCGCAGCCGCGTGGGCCAGATGATGGATCTAATGAAGAGTCCGGACAAAGACCGCCTCGTCATCTGGGTGGGTGTGCCACCCCCGGGTCCGGGGTCGAAGATCAGCCATATGGACACCATCAATTTCATCTTCTGGGAAGAAGCGTCCAAGCGGCCGTGGGTGTCTTACCTCGACACGTGGGCGTTCATGGGTGGACCCGGCCCCGAGTACAAGTTCGTCCGTGACATGCCCACCGCTGATGGCAAGGTGCGCAACATGTATCAGGGTGACAACCTGCACCTGGCAACCACCGGTGCTGAGTACCTGAGTTGGGCCACTATTCGTCACATCGGCGAGATCATCGATCTCTCCGCGTCGAGGGTCCCCGAACCACCCGCCAACAAAGCACCTCCGCCGACCATCACCGAGCGCACCGAGCTACCTCGGACTCCGGACCTCGAGTAACGCCTGATCTCGAGTGACGCCTGACCTCGAGTAACGGAGCGCTCAGGACTTCCTCAACTCGACTTCCGCCGCTCGAGCGTGCAGTTCAGGGGTGACTTGCAGTGACCGTCGTGGTTATTCCACCGCGTACGTTCCAGAGGGTCTCCACGGTCATGCGACGCGGGGCAATGGCCTCCACCAGATCATCGAGGATCCTGTTGGTGACATCCTCGTGGAAATGACCCTCGTTGCGAAAACTCCATAGGTAGAGCTTCAGCGACTTGAGTTCGACGATGTGGCGATCAGGAACGTAGGTGATGGTTACAGTCGCAAAGTCGGGCTGACCGGTGACGGGACAGTTGCAGGTGAGTTCGGGGGTTTCGCAACGAATTTCGTAGTCGCGCCCCGGATGGGGATTGTCCAGTGCGATCAGATCTCTGGACGGCTCACTGGGCACGTCAGCCGCGGCCGGCGTTGGGCTTACGGCCGTGGTTCGCTTTCTTGCGGCGAGCGTTGATCTTGCGTTTGGTGGTCTTCTTCGACATGGCGGAAAGACCTTAGTCGCCAGCGCACTAGCCTGACCAGCCGTGGAACGCTTCGGTTTTGTCGGCCTGCCCAACGCGGGAAAGTCCTCTCTTTACAACGCACTTTCGGGTGCCAGCGCGCTGGCTGCGCCATACGCGTTTGCCACCAAGGATCCGAATATCGGTGTGGCCAAGGTCGTCGATGAGAGACTCGACCGCTTGGCGGCAATGAGCGGGTCGCGAAACGTGGTGCCCGCAAGCGTGCAGTTCGTGGACATAGGCGGGTTGGTCGAGGGAGCATCAACAGGCGAGGGTTTGGGAAACAAGTTCTTGGCGAACATCCGTGAGACCGACGCAATTGTCTTCGTGCTGCGGGCATTTGAAGACGATGACGTGACCGGCCCCTCGGACCCGCTCGAACACTTGCGGATTGTCGAAACCGAGTTGGCGCTGGCCGACTTGGAAACCGTCGAGAAACAGATCGACAAACGTCGCAAGGCTGCCAAGCAGGACAGGTCCATAGCGGACGAGGTGGAAGCGCTGGGCGTTGCCTTGGAGTACCTCTCCGAGGGCACTCCTCTCTACCGCAGCGATATGGACCAAGAGCGCCGTGAACTACTCCAGCCCTATTTCCTGTTGACCAATAAGGCGGTGCTGGCCATCGTCAACGTTGGTGAGGACGATATCGACCGCATCGACGACCTGACCGCTCCCGTGATTGCCGAGTTCTCGGGCCACGGTGAGGTCATCGGCATGTGTGTGCAACTGGAAGCCGAGGCGGCACAACTGCCCGAAGACGAGCGTGCCGAGATGCTCGAAGGGCTGGGTCTGGGTGAGGGCGCCTTGCCCAGATTCTTGCAAACCGCGTACCGCCTCTTGGGTCTGCGGACCTTCTTCACCACCGGCGAGAAGGAGAGCCGTGCATGGACTTTCAAGGCCGGCTGGAAGGCTCCACAGTGTGCGGGTGTCATCCACACCGACTTCGAACGGGGGTTCATACGTGCCGAGGTCATCCACTGGGATGAACTGCTGGAGGTCGGATCGTGGTCGAAAGCTCGCGACGTCGGACTTCTGCGAGTGGAGGGCAAGGCCTACGAAGTGGCCGATGGTGACGTTCTGGAAATTCGCTTCAACGTGTGACGGTGACCTGTGGCGTGGCTGGTGCGTGACGGTGAGGTCCTGGCTACTTGTGAGATTGCAGCTTCGCCCGGCCACAGGTCCAAGGGTCTGTTGGGTCGTGATGGGATCGAAGGCGCAATGCTGCTTCGACCAGCGCGCTCGATCCACACGTTCGGGATGCGTTTTGCGATCGACGCTGCGTTTGTCGATAGCGACATGAAGGTGTGTCGAATTGTGACCATGGTCCCCAACCGGCTGGGTCGGGTCGTATGGAGTGCCCGATCAGTCCTTGAGGCGGAGGCGGGGGCCTTCAGCAAATGGGACCTGCGTGTCGGGGATGCGATCGAGGTCCGCGGTGACTGATGGCGTCTTGGTTCTGGTTGCCACGCCGATCGGCAACCTGGGTGATCTGTCACCCCATGCGGTCGAGGAGTTGACTCGGGCCGATGTGATTGCATGCGAGGACACGCGACGCACCGGTCGCCTACTTCAGCATGCCGGTGTGTCTGCCCGAGCCATGGCGATGGTGAACGATCACAATGAGAGTTCTCAGGTTCCGATGATCCTGACACGCTTGGGTCGCGGTGAGCGTGTGGCGTTGGTGACAGATGCCGGCATGCCGGGTATTTCGGATCCCGGAGAGCGGATGGTCCGTGCCGTGGTCGAGGCGGGTCATCGCATAGAGGTGGTTCCCGGACCTTCTGCATTTGTGGCAGCGGTGGTGGTGAGTGGGTTTCCGGCTCAGCGATTCGTATTTGAGGGCTTTGTTCCCCGCAAGGGCCGCGCGCGTACGGACCGACTGACACAGATTGCCGCAGAGCACCGGACGGTGGTGTTTTATGAAGCTCCACACCGTCTTGGGAGGACACTGACTGATCTGGCGGGTCTGGCGGGCGGGGATCGCCGTGTGGTGTTGGCGCGTGAGCTGACAAAGCTCCACGAGGAACTCTGGCGTGGAACGCTGAACCAGGCGATTCACCATGTCGATGCTGTCGCTCCGCGAGGCGAATACGTGGTTGTTCTCGGTCCGGTGCAGCCGGACGCAGAACCTGATGACGATGCCCTCTTGGTGGCGCTCGATGAGTTGATGGGACAGGGGAGTTCTGTCCGCGACGCCTCGGCAGCGGTTGCGGAGCGCTTCGGTGTGTCGAAACGACGCGTTTATGGTTTGGCGACCGGTCGGTGACCCTTTGTCACCAGAGAACATGACAGTAGAGGCGACCAACCGTCAGGTGATCTCTCGAGTTGGACCATTGCCCAGGAGAACCTGTCGTCGCCGTTCACGACCGCGTCAATTTCTTCAATGACCCTGTTCTTTGTGGCGGGTTCGGTGACACCCTTTCGTCCCGAGTAGTAGACACGCACCACTACTCGACTGCGCACGAAGTCGACTCCCGCAATTGGTCGTAGGGGACCGTCGGTGCCATGTACGGTTCTCCAGCAATCGTCTGGAGTCCGGTAAAGGCCGGCAGCTTCGTTGATTGCGTCCGACAAAGCTTCGAGATCACCGACCTTGTAACGGTGGAGCATTCCCGGAGCCGCAAGACCAGTGAACGCCGTGATGAACATGAACAGCATGCTCGTCGACACGACAATTGCCACGGGCCTCATCCATCTCCGATTCTTCAGCGTCGACACGGCTCCAGTCTCTCACGTCGTCATCGGTAGTCTGGAGACGTGTCCCGCTTCTTTGTGACGACCCCTATCTACTATGTGAACGACGTGCCCCATATCGGCCACGCATATACGACCGTGACCGCTGACGCTCTGGCTCGGTGGCATCGTCTCGCGGGTGATGAGGTCTACTTTCTCACCGGCAATGACGAGCACGGTCTCAAGGTCCAACGAGCGGCCGAGGAGCGCGGTGTTACTCCGCTGGCACACGCCGATGCCACCAGTGCCAGGTTTCGTGAAGTCTGGGATCTGCTCGACATCACATACGACGATTACATCCGGACCACCGAACCCAGACACCACGCAAGCGTCCAGCAATTCATGCAGGCGGTCTACGACAACGGTTGGATCGAGAAGGGCACTTATGCCGGGCTCTACTGCGTGTCGTGCGAGGCCTACTACAACGAGGATGATCTCGACGACGGCAACTGCCCGATACATGGTCGCCCGGTCGAATGGTTCGAGGAGGACAACTACTTCTTCAAGTTGTCCGAATTCACCCAGCCTCTCTTGGATTGGTACGAGGCGAACCCTTCGGTAGTGCAACCGGTCGGGAAGCGCAACGAAGCGCTGGGCCTCATTCGACAGGGCCTCGAAGACGTTTCGGTCTCTCGCACCTCGATCAAATGGGGAATACCGGTTCCCTGGGATACGAACCACGTCTTTTACGTCTGGTATGACGCACTCATCAACTATGTGACCGGCATCGGTTACGGCTCGGACAATGAACGCTTCGAGAAGTGGTGGCCACACGTCAACCACCTTCTGGGTAAGGACATTTTGCGGTTCCACTGCGTCTACTGGCCGGCGATGCTCATGGCGGCGGGCCTGGAACCCCCCCACCATTTGGCGGTGCACGGATTCCTGTTGGTGGGCGGCGAGAAGATGTCCAAGACACGCCTCAATCAGATCTTCCCCGCTGACCTGGTGGACGAGTTTGGGGTGGACGGATTCCGGTATCAGTTCCTGCGGGATCAACCGTTTGG
>CAYQFM010000172.1:0-4937 GCA_964416735.1 uncultured Iamiaceae bacterium
GCGGTTCCATCGGACCGCACTACATCGGGCAACACAAGCACGTCGTGGCCAGCGCCGACCAAATGGGCCCGGATCGCAGCGGTTACATCGGTGTGATCATCGGATCCGAACGCAATTCGCACAAGACGAGCCTAGGCATGAAGATGGCCCAGCCAGTCGCTGTGAGGTCATGGCCAGTATCGGAGCAGGACATCCCGACCATCCCACCAAACTTGTTTTCGGGCGAAAGGTCTATTTCCCGGCTGGAATGAGTTCGGCCAATGCATCGGCAATCAGCCGTGAGCGTTCCACATAACCGGCCGACGTGTAATGAATGCGGTCATCGGTGAACCAAGCGTCTTGAACATCCGATGCCCAGTCATAGATGTGGATATTCGGATACGTCTCCACGGCGGACTCAAGGCCCTCATTCCATTTCTGCATCACCTCGTTGCGCCATGCGCCCGACGTCTCGATGGTCTTCACATTCACCCACAACACCGGGTCATCGCCAACGGCATCCATCATCCGCTTGATCCGCTCGGTCTGGTCATAGTTCGAACCGACGGCCATGTTTGCAGCGTCGGTGGTTCCCAGGGCGAAGACCCAGCATCCTTCGTATCCTTCATTCTTTATGCGCTTGGCAACATCGGCCGCGTTCTCCTGACCCGCCAAGTGCTCGATAATCGAGCGAGCTCCCGATATCTCTGGCCGCACTTCGGTCGCACCGACACGCATGTACTGGGCATCGATGCGATGGGTCGGATCAGGCAAGTAGACGGGAGATGTCAGCCCGAGCGATGTCGAGTCGCCGATGTGGACGACTGATTCACACGATGTCCTAGGAGGGCCGGAAGGGATCGTTGTCTGCTCAACAGTGGTGGCGACAGGTTCAACACCGTTGTCGGCCGTCTCACCGTTGTTGGCCGTCCCATCGTCGATGGTCGTCCGCTGAGATGCCCGGTCGACAGGCGCGGCTCGACCGCACGAGAACAACGCGAGCGTGACAAGCAGCAGCGGCAGAATCGCCATTGCCCTGCCGAGGCGGGAGACAAAACGCTCCTGTGTTTCCGACACGCATCGAGACTACGGGTCGATACCGCCGCAATCGGTGATGGGTCTCGTCGGTAAGACCAGGCCTCACGCCTGCGGCGGCAACGTTCATTGCGGCAACGTTCATTGCGGAACAGGAACCGGCGCCAAGAGGGCATCGCCTCTGAGTTCGGTGGTCCGCCATTGCGAATCAAGACCCGGCACAGAGATCTCCACATCCTCACGACCCGGATAGGGCTCGAGTTCCCAAAACACCGCGGGGCGCGCGCCGTGCCAACGGATCGCGAAGGAGGCGTACCCGAACGCCGTAGGAGCGTCATGAACTTCCACGCTGTCGCCCAACCACGCCTTGGGCCAGTAGGGAAAGAGCCGTAGGTCGCCAGAGTCGTCGTTCAAGACCATCGACCTGATCAGGTTCAGGAAACCCGCTGTACTCGGGCCGTGATGCCCCTGACCCACCGCGCCGTCACCGGTTCGAGGGTGCACAATCTCAGGCCAAGCCCAAGTGGGTGACGCCGTATCCAACATCCACTTCACACGGTCCATGACCCGGTCGTCCCCGCTGCCGGATCTGGCCATGACCAGTTCGGCCGTAGCGAGCTCCGCTGTCAAATGGGGGCTGGATCCCGAGCCCAGGAATACGCCATCACCGAGGGTCAGATGATCCCGAACGTGATTCACAGTCGCTCCGAATACGGGCAGATCCGGAGGAACGACACCCAAGCGCGCCGCCACCAGGTTTCCTACAACCGCTCGATTCGGTGCAATACCTGGACCCGCACTCAGTACGGAGTCTCCGGTTCGTTCACGCAACGCCACGTATGAGTTCCTCAGTGCCCTGTCGAGTTCGTCGGCAAATCCACCAACCTCACCGGCAGCATCCGGTTGACCCACCACATCGAGCATCGAACGGGCATCACGTAAACCACGCAAACTCCAAAATGCATCGCGATAGCTGACGCACGGTTCTCCGGCGAAGCGCGGCTGTATCCCCAGGGGCAGGAGACCCTCGGCTTCAAGCCCCCCCACACCCCGATGTGCACGTTTCGACATGCGTTGCTTCTGAATCCAATGTGCCATCTTGGCGATGGGACCCACGATCGACTCGATCAACTCGTTGTCGTTGGCAAGGCTGCGATGAACGCCAAGCGCATGCAACGCCGCACCGGGAGCGTCCATCCGGCCGTCCCGTCCGCCCACATAGCCGTTCAAGGAAAGGTGATCCTCGAAGTCGACCAACAGACGCCTGACCTCGTCGACAAATCCGAAACGGTCCAGAGCCGTGGTAACGGCGGCCACCTCGGTCCAATCGGGAACATCACTGGGCCAAGAAACCGGGTCGTCACCTCCCACGAACAACAGAAGCGACCGGCGGGCGGATTCGATCGCTGCATTCAGCCTGACATCTGGAACCTCGATGTTCATTCCCCGACCGACCTGAGCGTCCCAACCCTTGGCCACCTGTTCAGCGGATGGAAGGACCGGCTGCGACGGGGATGTCACCGACACCTGGTTGCGGGACCTCCGCCTGCCACGGCTGGGGCGGGGCCCAAAGGCAACGGCGGTCCGCATCGAGGCCGTATGCGCAAGTGGGAACAGGAATGCTGCCGACGCCTCTCCCCGCTCACATTGGACCACCAGCGTCGACGTCTCTGGCGCGTAACCACCAATGACCTGAGACGCAACATCAGGTTCGCCTCCGACGGATCCCATGGCTCGCAGCGGAGCACGTGGAAACACGACAACTGGTGCGCCGTCGACGAGGACTGTCGCACCGTCCAATTCGATGGATTCGATGCGGCCGACCCCATCCGGTCCGTACGGCCGGATGGCGAAAACCACGGTGAACGGAACGGGGGTCCGGTTGTCGACCTCGACCGCTATGAGGTCGCCAGCTCCGAACTCGGACTGATCAGCGGTCAGTACACCCACGGTTCCCCGTACGCCGTATGCACGATGGATTGCTTCGCCTCCGGGAAGACGCATCAGGGTCTCGATCACCGGTGCCTTGCCCACGAGCCTCTGACGCATGGTCGCTTCACGAGCGGGTAGATGCCAGCGGTCGTCACCACCGATCCACCAATCGAGGGACCACCTCCCCGACCGCGGCGTGACCAGGCCTCGCGGATCAACTGCTGCACGCTCTATGCCGTCCAGTGATCCAACGAGGGTCCAAGACCGGTGCGTCACATTCGCTGGATAACCATCCGCATCGGTGGCCGGTGTGAAGTCCGGACTCTCTGGATCACATTGGCGCTCCAGCCAGAATGGGCCGAGGCGATCAGGTTCGTATGTCATCACTCTCACCGACGGGTTGGTCTACGACTGGCACTTTGCCATCGCGATACGGGACTGAACACTGGCTCTCGGGCATGGAACCTTGTCACGACCAGGCGATGTAAGGCATTTCCGACGACTCGGATGCACCCGGCCGGTTGAGAAGTCCACGGTATGCCTCGTCAGCAGACAGTCCCTCATAGACGACCCTGTAAACCTGCTCCGCAATAGGCATCTCGACGTCGTGGTCACGGGCGAGTTGCATCACCACGCTGGCCGCACGCACGCCTTCGGCAACGGTGGGCATCTCATCGGTGATCTCGTCGATCGAGCGGCCGAGGCCAAGTTGCTCACCGACATGGCGGTTCCGACTCTGGCGGCTCATGCACGTGGCAAGCAGGTCACCCATTCCAGCGAGGCCGGCAAAGGTCGACTGGTTGCCACCCATCGCAGTTCCAAGACGACTCAGCTCTGCCAGGCCCCGCGTGATCACAGCAGCCTTCGTGTTGTCACCCGCGTTCAGGCCGTCGGCCATTCCGGAAGCGATTGCAATGACGTTCTTGAGGGCACCGGCGATTTCGCACCCCACGATGTCGGAATTGGTGTAGACCCGCAACGCCCCGGTGGTGAAGATCCGTTGCAGTTGAGCCCCCACAGCCTCATCAGACATAGCCAGCACCGTTGCCGCCGCGTCACCGGCGAGGATCTCCTTGGCGAGATTCGGTCCGGTGAGCACACCGTACGGATGGCCTGGGACAACCTCTCGGATCACCTCGGTCATACGCAGGCGCGTGCCCTGTTCGAGGCCTTTGGCCAGGCTCACGACCGGGACCCACGGTCGGAGGTGCTGTCTGACGCTTTCGAGCACGGAGCGGAACCCGTGCGACGGCACCCCCATGACGATCACGTCAGCGGCCCCCACGGCATCGGCCATCGATGCGGTGGCGCGCAGATCCCGGTGCAGTGGGTTGTCGCCGAGATAGCGGCTGTTGGTGTGTTGCGAGGTAACTTCATCGGCAACCACCTGTTCACGGGCCCAAAGCACGGTCGGCGTGTTGTGGGCAACGAGGTGGGCGACAGTCGTCCCCCATGAGCCAGCACCGACGACGGCTACATGGATCTGCATGCCCTCACCGTAGACTCGACGCGGTGGTCGAGTCCTGCCCAACCGCTGTGCTCATACCCGTCAAGGCGTTTGGTTCCGCCAAAGCACGCTTGGCGTCTGTGCTCGACGACATCACCCGTGCCCAATTGGCACGTTCAATGGCAACGATCGTGGTTCATGCCGCAGGGAACCTTCCCGTATCGGTGGTGTGCGATGACGAAGAAGTCGCCGAATGGGCAGGTTCGCTGGGCGCAACGGTCATCTGGAGACCGGGACGAGGGCTCAACGGCGCCGTCAACGACGGAGTCGACGAGTTGGCAGGCCGGGGCTTCGAGCGGGTCATCGTCAGCCATGCCGATCTTCCGGGAGCATCGAGCCTCGGGTCGCTGACTGGTTTCGAAGGGGTGGTCCTCATCCCGGACCGCCACGATGACGGCACGAACGTCATGAGCATCCCGACCGGATCAGCATTCGTGTTCACCTACGGGCCCAGGTCATTCTCGCATCACCAAACTGAGGCGCT
>CAYQFM010000173.1:0-2920 GCA_964416735.1 uncultured Iamiaceae bacterium
GTCGATCGGCTACACCACCGAACCTCAGGAGGTGACCGACCTCGTCGTGGCCGGAGCCCTGATGATCCTTGTACTTGGCGGAGGTCTGTCGATGGTCTGGTTCAGCCGACTCCCCTGACCGACCTGATGCACCGACGGCTTCAGGAACCGACCTTCTCAGACACAACCTTGGACGATCCACCCGGCTGCATGGTGACGCCGTAGAGGCAATCGGCCGCCTCCATTGTTCGCTTCTGATGGCTCACGATCACGAGCTGCGCTTCTGATCGGAACTCATCGACCAGTCCCAGGAAGCGGTGCAGGTTCACGTCGTCGAGGGCCGCTTCGACCTCGTCCATGACGTAGAACGGAGACGGCCGCGAACGGAACACTGCAAACAGGAAAGCCAGTGCCGTGAGCGAACGTTCACCACCGGACAGAAGCGAGAGCTTGCGAACGTTCTTACCCGAGGGCTTGGCCTCCACTTCGATTCCGGTGGTCAACAAGTTGTCGGGCTCGGTCAGTTTCAGGCGACCCTCGCCACCGGGGAAGAGAGTGGAGAAGAGCATCTCGAAGTTCATCGCCACATCCGCAAATGCCGACGCGAACACGTTGACGATCTCGGCATCGATTGCCTTGATGATCTTGTTGAGCTCGCGTCGCGACTCTTTGACGTCATCGAGTTGACCCTGAAGAAAATCGTGACGTTCTGATAGCGCTTCGAACTCTTCGAGCGCCAGCGGATTGATTGGACCCATGATCCGTAAGTCACGTTCGAGTTCGCGAATTCTGGCTTTAGGGTTTGTCCCTTCATCCAAGGGAGGACACTCGGCTGCCATTGCCACCGACGGTTCACAATCAAGATCTCGACGCAACGCTTCCACCGCGGTTTCAATCCGCAACCGAACCTCGGCGTCATCGAGTTCCACACGCTGGAGACGCTCACGTGTCTCGGCCAATTGCTTCTCATGCTCGGACCGTGACCGCCGCAACAGATCCAATTCCGCCGTCACGGCCTTTGCCGCTTCCGACTGCTGTTGTCTGCGCTGTCGTAACACCGTTAGCTCGCCCTCGATGACACCGGAGCACTCGACGACCTGCGCGATCAGGCGGTCGGTCACTTCCTGGCGACGATCGAGCACCTCTCGCCGCTGCTGCGCCGAGATCCGCTCTGCCTCGGACCGCTCCAAGCGACGATCCAACTCCTCCAGCCGCTTGGTGAGAAAGCCCTTCCGTTCGGCCACGGCGGCGGAACGGACCTCGATGTCACTTCGCAATGCGCCAACGGTGGTCGCCTGCTCCTCGATGACCGCACGTGCACGGGCCATCGTGTTCCCGGCTTCCAGTCGCGCTGCTTCGTCAGTTTCGAGTTCGGGAAGTCTCACCTCCAACACTTCCGCCCGACCACGTTCCTGATCCAAGCGGGCAACTTGCTCACCCACATGGGTTTCAAGGCCTTCAAATTCGGTGGAGACATCACGCAGGTCCGTCTCGACCCTCTGGAGCGCATCGGATGCCGCAACCATGCGACCGTCGTTCTCGTCGAGTTGCCCGGAGAGTTCAGCCTCCACACGACGTGTCGCCGCCAGCGATTCCACCGCGGCCGTAACCTTGCCACGCGCCAGTTCCACCTCGATAGCCGCTGCGTCTGTGCGCTGCTGTGCGTCTTCAAGTGCGGCTCCGGTGGCGCCTGCCCCAGCCTGACCGACCCGCCACCCGGTAGCGCCAAACCGGTCACCCGACTTCGTGACCACCACGGTGCCCGGATTGGCCATGGCTACATCGAGTGCCTGGCTCCAGCTTCCGTCGACCACGAGCGCACCGCCAACCAAGACGTCGAGCAGAGCATCGACATCGGGGCGCAGCGCCCGGACATGGGCACGCAGCGAACCGGTTGCGCCCAGGTCACCGATTTTCGACCGCTTGCCGGGTATTGCCAGAACAGCCCCGGAGATCGATTCCGCATGAAGCGCCTCCAGTGCCGCACGAGCGGTAGCTGGTCCATCGACTACAACTGCACCCAGCGCCTCGGCAACCGCTGCCTCGAACGCCGACTCCCAACCTGAGTCGACATCCACCAGGTCAAGCAGAGTCCCGAGCACGCCGTCGATTCCCGCCAAGCGCTCTGCTCCCGCTTTCGATCGCGCCTCGTCGAGCGCCAGACGCAGAGCTTCAGCTCGGGCCGACCAACCACGGTGTTCGGACTCGGCATTCGCTTGAGAGGCCTCAGCAACAACCAACGCCTCTTCAGCGGTCTGGCGTTTGCGTTCGGCGACATCGAGTGCTTCGACCATCGGCAACTCTGCCACCTCGGCCGCCGCCAAGTCTTCACGCAAGCGCGTGGCTTCGGTGGTCAGCAGTTCGCGTTTTTCACCGAGCGCAGCAAGGCGCGCTCTGATCCGGTCTGTCTCCGCCTCTCCACGGCTGATTGCGGTTCGTAGAGCAGCGAGTTCCCCTCGCACTTCGGCCGCCTCGCCACTCGGCACCGGAACACCGTCGGCCCATTCGCGCTCAAAGCCGGCACGAGCATTGTTCAATTCGTTTTCGGCAGTGGACAACTCGGCAATCCGCGGTCCCAGGTCGGCCTCTTCCGCCTTCACGGCCGCCAGTTCGGTCCGCAGCCCAGCGGCCTCGGCCTCGAGTGTTGCCACCACACCCTGGTCCACAAATGCATTGCGGTCACGCTCTATGCCACGACGACGTTCGACCAACAGCGATTGGAGGCCCCGCGCTTGCTGGAAAAGCGACTCGAACTGCACCAGTGAATCACCCAGGTCATCGCCACCCATCGCAGTGAGACGAGCTTCAGTGGCCATGACGGCGGTGTCCAGACGAGCAAGCTCACCCTTGAGCACACGCTCAGCTTCAACCAGATCATGGCGTGAGGACGCCGCCGTTTCGAGACGGCTGATCGTATCGGCGGAGGCCGGGCGCGGCGGCG
>CAYQFM010000173.1:2930-4840 GCA_964416735.1 uncultured Iamiaceae bacterium
TTCACGACCGGCCTCGAAAATTCGCAAAGCGGTCAGCTCAGCCACCACCGAGCCGTGACGACGTGCTGCCTCAGCCTGACGTTCGAGAGGACGAAGTTGCCGACGCACCTCACGCAACAGATCGGTGAGACGTGTGATATTGCCTTCCGTGGCGGCAAGGCGCCGCTCGGACTTCTCCTTGCGTTTGCGGAACTTGAGGACACCGGCGGCTTCCTCGATCACCAACCGTCGGTCCTCTGGCCGGGAGTTGAGCACCGCGTCAATCTGACCCTGGGAAATGATCACGTGCTGCTGTCGACCTACGCCGCTGTCCGAAAGAAGATCTTGAATGTCAAGCAGGCGACACGGAACACCGTTTATGGCGTATTCACTATCGCCGGAGCGGAACAGGGTGCGAGTGATCTTGACCTCGGTGAACTCGACAGGGAGCATCCCAGAGGCATTGTCGATGGTCAGTTCCACCTCGGCGCGACCCAGGGCCGAGCGCTTGGACGTGCCGGCAAAGATCACGTCGTCCATCTTCTGGGACCGGACGGAAGACGGCGCCTGTGCACCTAGAACCCACGCAATGGCATCGACAACGTTCGACTTGCCACTCCCATTCGGCCCGACAACCACGGTGACACCTGGTTCGAGCTCGAGGCTCGTGGCCTCCGCGAAGGATTTGAAACCCTTCATTGTGAGTCTCTTGAGATACACGTCTTCTCCGAAACACGAGCGCCAGCATCCAACCCGGAAACCCGACCGACCACCCTCTCCCAGGCGGCCCGACAGCGGTCTCAGACCTGACAGACCTCACAGTAAAAGGTGGACCGTCCCTGGAACTTGGCCTTTGCAACCATGTTGCGTCGGCACCGCAGACACGGCTGCTTGTCACGGGCATAGACCTGGTGGAACTCCTGATATCCACCGGGCTTTCCGTGGAGATCCACATACTGCTCGTCAGCCAGGGTTGACCCGCCGTACTTGATGGCGTCATGAAGGATCTCCACCACCGCCCTGTAGAGACGCCTGATCTCCTGGCTCGTAAGCGAGTTGGTCATTCTGTCGTAGCGCAGACCCGAATCGAAGAGAATCTCGTCGGAGTAGATGTTTCCAATTCCGGCAACGATGGTCTGGTCCATCAGGAATGCCTTCAGCTTCACGGATCGCCCTTTCAACAACTGAGCGAATGCCTGCCAGGAAACCGGTTCTTCGACCGGGTCGATGCCCATCTCGGCAAACTCCGGCACATCGGCAAGTTCGGCCTTGGGCACCAGGAACATCTCACCGAAGGTCCGCGGATCGACGAACCGCAACTGACCACCCTGGGTGAATGTGATGGTCACGTGAGTGTGCTTGGCGACCTCGTCTTTGTTAGCGGTCCGCAACAACTGACCGGACATCCGGAGATGTATGACCAAGACATCACCGGAGTCCAGTTGGAGTATCAGGTACTTTCCCTTGCGGGAGACACCCGTGATCTTCACCCCGTCCAGGCGAGTGATGAACTCCTTCTTCGGCAGGCGTCGGACAGTACGGGTCCCTTGGACCTCGACCGCCTTGATTCGCTTACCCACCACATCACGTTCGAGTTCCCGCCGAATCGTCTCGATCTCCGGAAGCTCAGGCATCCCGACCACCCTCCTGTGTCACGACGTCTGATCCCGCCGATCCGAATTCTGCCGATCCGAAATGCTCTGCGAGAACGGACCATGCCGCTCTCGCCGCTCCCTGCTCCGCCTGCTTCTTCGAGCGACCTTCACCTTCACCGGTGAACCGATCACCCAGATGCACCTTGGCCACAAACCTCTTCTCGTGATCCGGGCCGGAGTCATGGACCTCGTAAATGGGCACCATCCCGAGGCTGCGTGCACTCTGCTCCTGGAGCATGGTCTTGTAATCCCGCTTTCCAGGTCTGGCGGCTTCAA
>CAYQFM010000174.1:0-4751 GCA_964416735.1 uncultured Iamiaceae bacterium
CCGTTCCAGGCACCTCTCCGCCGTGTAACCGCGGTGCATCTGGGCAAGGACCCTGTCAGACCCTGCTTGCAGGGGAAGATGCAGGTGAGGGCAGATCGTCGCATGGGTTGCCATTGCCTCGATGGTCTCCGGCCGGAGGTCCTTCGGGTGAGGACTGGTGTAACGGACGCGACGAATCCCCTCAACCTTCGAGACGGCTGACAACAGGTCTGCGAACAACGGCCTGCGGCCCGTTATATCTCGACCGTACGAGTTGACGTTCTGACCCAACAGCGTGATCTCAACCACGCCATCTGCGGCAAACCGTTCAGCTTCACGAACCAGTTCATCAAGAGGGCGACTCATCTCGCGACCCCGCACCTTGGGCACGATGCAGAACGCGCAGGAATTGTCACAACCAATCTGAATGGTGAGCCAAGCCGCATAGTCAACTTCGCGCTTGACCTTCAGCGCTGACGGAAAGTTCTCAGCATCCTCAAGTGCCTCATCCCAGATTTCCACCAAAGGTGCATCCGCTTCGCGCGACTCATGGAGCAGTTCAGCCACGCGGTGCACGTTGTGGGTTCCCATGACGACGTCAACATGTCCGGCACGCGTGGCCACAACGTCGCGATCCTTCTGAGAAAGACAGCCCGCCACGACAATCTCCATGTCCGGCTTCGCGTCCTTGAGCGACTTCAGATGGCCAAGGGTTCCGTAGAGCTTGTTGTCGGCATTCTCACGAACACAGCATGTGTTGAGAACAACAACATCGGCATCCTCGACGGAATCGGCTGGAACCATCCCGTCAGCTTCAAGCAGGCCAGCCATGTGCTCCGAGTCGTGCTCGTTCATCTGACAGCCGTATGTGCGGATGAAGTATCGACGCTCCACCCGCACAAGGCTAGGTCTCCACAAGTCCTGTCGTCACAAGAGACAACGCCACAAGTGCAAACCCCATGTGGGCAGGCCCCATGGGACCCGCTCACAATTGGGCATGGTGCTCTCAGTCGTCGAGCGTTATGGGCACGTCGTCGGCTTCGGTCATCTCGTCGTCTGCCCCAATGCCCACCACTTTGTAGATGCGCTCAGATACCTCAACCATGATCTCGGGATTCTCCGACAGAAACACCTTGGCGTTCTCCCGGCCCTGACCAAGCTGTTCGCCCTCGTAGGTGTACCAGGCGCCCGACTTCTTGATGATGCCCAGATCGACACCGACGTCGAGAAGCGACCCCTCACGGCTGATGCCCTTGCCGTACATGATGTCGAATTCGGCCTGACGGAACGGAGGAGCGACCTTGTTCTTGACGACCTTGACCCTGGTGCGGTTGCCCACGACCTCAACGCCGTCCTTGATGGACTCGATACGACGGATGTCGAGACGGACAGACGAATAGAACTTCAGCGCACGACCTCCGGGTGTGGTTTCCGGGGAGCCGAACATCACACCGATCTTCTCACGAAGTTGGTTGATGAAAAGGCAGATGGTGCTGGTCTTATTGAGGTTCGCCGTGAGCTTGCGCAATGCCTGCGACATGAGACGAGCCTGGAGACCTACGTGTGTATCGCCCATCTCCCCTTCGATCTCGGCCCGTGGCGTGAGGGCGGCCACCGAGTCGATAACGACCACATCGAGTGCTCCCGAGCGCACGAGCATGTCGGCAATCTCCAGAGCCTGCTCGCCGGTGTCGGGCTGGCTGATCAACAACTCGTCGACATCTACTCCGATGGCCCGTGCGTACACCGGGTCCATGGCATGTTCGGCATCGATGTAGGCACAGATGCCACCGTTGCGCTGCGCTTCAGCCACGACGTGCATGGCAAGGGACGACTTACCGGATGACTCCGGCCCGTAGACCTCGACCACACGCCCCCTCGGCAAGCCGCCGACACCTAGTGCGATATCGAGCGACAATGCCCCCGTGGGCACTGTTTCGACCTTCATGGTCCCCTTCTCGCCCATCTTCATGACCGATCCGGTGCCGAACTGCTTTTCGATCTGGCCGAGGGCCATCTCAAGTGCTTTCTCTCGCTCCACTGTGTTCCCCTTATCGTTGTATGTGTTCTGCTTCGATGTTCTGGTGGTCATCAGGTGGCTGCCATGCACTGCAGCGATTGGAAGTGACCCTAACGAGAGGGTCTGACAGGAATGACAGCAGAGTAATTGCGAACGGTTGTTCGATCAAGGATCCTCGTGCACTCGAGAACAACAGCAAAACGACAGTGAAGGTCACAGCGACACAGGAACACAGCAGCACGAGAACAGGAGTGACTATGACCGAACCTCGAACCACTGACCCCTCGTTCGATCCCGAGGAACTCAAGAAACGCCTTACACCTGCGCAGTTCGAAGTCACCCAGCGCAAGGGCACCGAACCGGCGTTCACGGGCCAGTACTGGGACACAAAGGACGCAGGCACCTACCGCTGCGCTGTCTGCGAAGAACCTCTCTTCCGATCTGAGGCCAAATACGAATCCGGAACGGGATGGCCGAGCTTCTACGAGGCACTCGACGCAGACAAGGTCGCCACGACAACCGATACAACCCACGGAATGGTTCGCACCGAGGCAACTTGTGCGCACTGTGGCGCGCATTTGGGCCACGTCTTCGACGACGGTCCTCAGCCGACTGGCAAACGCTATTGCATGAACTCCATTGCGCTCTGGCTGCAGCGTGACGATGACGAGCGCAACGACTGACTTCTGACACAGCCCGGGCCACATCATTGCCATGGTCGATGTCCTCGCCAGCGGCCCGGTCAGTGGCCTCGCCGATGAAATCTCCGGTGAAATCACCGGTGCACTGTCGCCCATGACCGATAATCCACGGATGACCCGGCGGATCAGAAAGCAATGACCCTCGTCTACAGGGCGATCTGGCAGGACTCCACCGCGTCCGTCGTGAGGATGGCGGAAGAGGCGTTCGGCGGGTGGCTGACTCAGCAGGGCATCGAGGTGGAACTCGGCGATGAAGGTCGCTTCCCGGTACCGGATCGAAGCGGGACCATCGATGGAGCAACCGACGGCGAAGCTGAG
The DNA here is from genome assembly GCA_964416735.1 of uncultured Iamiaceae bacterium. Classification (GTDB taxonomy): domain Bacteria; phylum Actinomycetota; class Acidimicrobiia; order Acidimicrobiales; family Acidimicrobilacustridaceae; genus CAYQFM01. The sequence continues at coordinate 3,019 of CAYQFM010000174.1, forward strand.
GTCCAGATAAGACGAGGACTGCGGCACAACGTCGATGCGGTCCAACTCGAACTCAAGACGCACAACTCAAACAACGGTCGTTCTTCGCTGACGCGTCTCACGGCCATCGACGTGGAGGATGCCGATGGATGGCTGTGGGTGGATCTCGAACAGGCTGCGAGGCCTGGAATGGGATGGCCTCTGCTCAGCGCACCCACCCTCGTACACGATCTACTCGACAAAGGGAATGGACCCCGGGTCGATCAGGTCCGCTTGACACGAGGACCGCAGCATATTCCGCCGGTGGGATTGGTGGGACTCATTGGCAACCGTAGGCGCACTCTTCCATTGGTCGTGTTCTCGGAAGGACCGGCCGGTTACACGTCGGCGCTGGCACGTGCGGAAGAAGTGGCTCACCGCCTTGCGGGCGCGGCCATGTCGGTGATCTTGCCAATTACCGACAGTCCGGAATTTCACAACAGAATCACCGAAGGCCTTGGTGTAGCCGACGGTGCCGCAAGGGTGTTTCTTCCGAACGCTGGTGAATCCGGCCTTGATCCCGACCGCCACCGCTTGCTTCGATACGACCAGATGTCCACCGATCCCATACAGGCTGCACGAATCCTGTCTTCGGTACTCGGTTCCACGATCACCGCCAGACGACCCCCCACCGTCTACGACGAGGTTCGTCGTGAGTTGCGGCTGGGTCGGTCGCGGAGCGACGCCGAACTCCTAGCGGTTGCAGAGAGTGAGATCGATCGCCTGACGGTAGAACGCAATCAACTGAAAAACGATCGCGAGTACACCGAGGAGTTGCTGCTCAACACGCAGGCCGATCTCGAGGCGGCCGTCATCGAGGCTTCACGGCTGCAGAACCAACTTCAGGCAATGATCATTGGCGACGTCGGCACCGATGACGCCGAAGCGGCGACCAACCTGTCCCGGGAGGTCTCCAGTATCACCGAGGCGATTTCTGTAGCTCGCGAGTGCCTCAAGATGATCGTCATTCCGGACGGAGTGGAAAAGGACGTCGCCGAACTCGACGCGAATCTGAACAGTGTGAGCTGGGGCAACCTCACATGGCGCGGGTTACGGGCACTCCATTGCTATGCAGATGTCAAACACGATGGCGACTTCCGGCACTGGTGCGCCACCAGCGGGGAGGTCTGGGCATGGCCCGCCACAGAAAAGAAGCTCGCACTGAACGAGTCGGAGACGGTCAAGACCAACCGGCGCTATGCCGAACAGCGCAGGTTTCCGGTCGACGAGGCGATCGACCCTTCGGGAACGATGATCATGTGGTCACATCTCAAGATCTCCGAGGGTGGCGGGCCAATGGCTCCCCGCATCTACTTCCACGACGACACCCGCGGCTCGACCGGGAAAGTACACGTGGGTTTCATAGGTCCGCACCGATACACCGAGAACACCAGGACGAACTGACGCGGTGACGTCACCTCCACCCAGACCAACCGACACGTCGCACCAGGCATCCCGGACTGGTCGCAAGTTCATCGAGGTGGAGCTACCGCTCGACACAATCAACCAAGCCGGTCGTGCAGAAAAAGCCGTACCACGTAAAGGACTTCCGGCCACCATGCACATCTGGTGGTCACGGAAACCCACGGGGGTCGCCAGGGCCATCCTCTTCGCAAGTCTCGTGGACCATCCGGCAGATCGACCAGACCTCTGGCCCAAGACATCCGAGCAGAAACAGCGCCGCAACGAACTGATCGACCTGATCGGAGACCTTG
>CAYQFM010000175.1:0-4743 GCA_964416735.1 uncultured Iamiaceae bacterium
GGTGCTTGTACCTTCGTCCATGGAACTGATGGGCAAAGCGAACTGGTGGTTCCCGAGCTGGCTCGAATGGCTGCCCAGAATCCATGTCGAGGGCTCGACGGCCCCGGTCGGTGACAGCGCAACCGGAATCGGCTATCAGACCGAAACTGTCCAAACCGAACCTGCCCAGATCAAAACGTCCCAGACGGACACTGCCCAAACCGACGACCAATGAAACGAACCCGGCACTCCGACGAGGCATTCCTGCCTCGGTTGGCAGGCCTGTGTTACCAACGTCGCCGATATGTGCTGGCTCTGTGGGCGCTGGTACTGGTTGCCATAACCGTCGTCAGTCAATTGGCCGGCGACCGCTTCGCCGCAGACTTCCGACTGAACGGGTACGACTCCCAGAAGGCGATGGACCTTCTCGACGAGAGGTTCCCCGAGTGGTCAGGAATCAACGGCGACATCGTCTTCCGCTCGGATGCGGGGGTGATGGACCCGGTCGTGAAGGACCGGATGTCGGCTGTGGTCGAGACTGTCCGTGGCCTCGACAAGGTCGTAGCGGTCCACGACCCTTACGGTGACAACGGCGCTCTACTGGTATCCGAGGACGGATCCATCGGGTATGCCGCTATTCAGTTTGATGCGCCAACAGAACCCGATATTCCCGATGCGACAATTGCCGCAATCAATGAAGCTGTGGAACAGGCCCGCGGTGATGACCTGCAGGTGGAACTGAGTGGTTCCGTCTTCGCTGCCACAAGTCCACCGCATGCCACCGAAGCAATCGGAATAGCAGCGGCAATTGTCATCCTGATCATCGCGTTCGGTTCCGTACTGGCAATGGGCCTACCCATCGGAACCGCACTGCTTGGAATCGGTATAGGCGTCGGGTCGGTCACACTCTTCTCGCACCTCACAACGGTCCCGGCATTCGGCATCGAAGTAGCGACGATGATCAGCATCGGAATCGGCATCGACTACGCGCTGTTCATCGTCTCGCGTTACCGCGATGGTCTCGCCGAAGGCCTCGACCCGCAACGGGCGACGGTCATGGCAATTGACACGGCCGGGCGTGCGGTGCTCTTTGCAGGATTGACAGTGATGATCTCCCTGGCCGGAATGATGGCTGTCGACGTGAAGTTCATGCGCGGTCTCGGGGTTGCGTGCGCCACGATCGTCGGCGTGACGGTGTTGGTGTCCATCACGATGCTCCCCGCTCTGTTGGGTTTCGTCGGCTACAACATCGACAAATTCAAGATTCCCGGCCTGGGTGGCCAACCAAGACCCGACGCAAAGACCATGTGGTACCGGTGGTCCCGCTTCCTCCAGCGTCGCCCGTGACCCGCTTTCGCGATCAGTCTCCTCATCCTGGGTGCGTTGTCTGCACCCATGTTTTCGATGCGCCTGGGATCAGCCGGAGAGGGTGCCTCGCCGCTCTCGAACACCACCCGCCGTGCGTACGACCTGAAGTCCGAGGGCTTCGGACCGGGGTCGAACGGACCGTTCCTACTCACCGTGGCAGTCCCCGCGGGGTCGGGTGAGGTGAATCTGATGCCGCTGATCGGGCTGCTGAAAGAGACCCCTGGCGTCGACTCTGCAATGCCTTTGGTGACCGACGGGACGGGCGGGTTCACCGAGCTCACGGGTGGTGATGCGGCGATCGTCATCTTGAATCCGACATCTGCGCCATCGGACGAAGCGACCACCGAATTACTCGAGCGTCTTCGCACCCAAACGCTTCCACCATTCATGGACGAAACCGGCGTCACCGTACACGTCGGCGGAATGGCTCCCTTGTTTGACGACCTGGCCTCCAAGCTGCAAGGCGCACTCCCGACATTCATCATCATTGTGTTGGGCCTGGCCTTCATCCTGCTGATGGCCGTGTTCCGTTCGGTCCTGGTGCCACTCAAGGCCGTGTTCATGAACCTGCTGTCGATAGGCGCCGCCTACGGACTGATCGTGGCGGTCTTCCAGTGGGGTTGGGGAAAGTCCATCATCGGCGTCGGCAGCGGCGGACCGATAGAGAGCTTCTTCCCGATGATGCTCTTTGCCATCCTCTTCGGACTCTCGATGGACTACGAGGTCTTCATGCTCTCGCGCGTGAAAGAGGAGTATGACCGCACGGGCAACAACAGCCTCGCTGTAGCCGATGGATTGAGCCACACCGCTCGGGTGATCACCGCGGCGGCTGCGATCATGGTCGTGGTGTTCGGGGTCTTCATGTTCTCTGACGGCCGGGTCATCAAGATGTTCGGCGTGGGGTTGTCGATGTCGATTCTCATCGACGCTACGGTCGTTCGCCTGCTACTCGTGCCGTCATCGATGGAATTGATGGGCAAGGCCAACTGGTGGTTCCCGCGCTGGCTGGAATGGATCCCCAAGATCCACATCGAAGCTTCGTCTCACCACACGTCGACCACGAAGGTCTGACCAGCGAAGATCTGAACAGCGAAGATCACGGTCGCTGATTTCAGGAATCGTCGATGTCACCTGGCATCACCAAGAGCCCTGCAGCGGCAGCCAGCGCCGTGGCAAGGCCTGCCGCACGCTCGACAACCGCCGAAACGTAGTGCTCTGCGGCAGCTCCTTGGCCGGGCTGGTGGAGACCACCCAAGGAGGTGAGCATCATCGTCGGGTCCGATGCCGGCACTATGGGTTCCGGATCCGCCAACGGTGGCACGGGTTTCCAGAGGTCACTCGACTTGGGCTTACCGGACCGTCTACGCCGGTTCGGCTTACGGCGTGGCGTATTCATTCGTCCTCCTCGGTGAGCAGTGCATCGGTCTGGAGACCCAGCGCAATTCGCATCTGCTCGGGATCCAGATCCGACAACGAACTCGATTTCGGCAGCACCAGATTGGCAATGTGGCGCTTACCCGACACGACCTCTTCCACCCTCTCGTCAACGGTCCCCGGGCACACGAGCCTGTGCGACACCACGGTCTTGGTCTGTCCGATGCGCCACGCCCTGTCACGCGCCTGGTCCTCGACGGCAGGGTTCCACCAGCGGTCATAGAGCACGACGTGGTTGGCCGCGGTCAGGTTCAACCCTGTGCCACCGGCTTTGAGCGACAGGACTAGTGCGCCGGGACCGTCGGTGCTCTGGAAGTCCGCCACGAGCTTGTCACGAGCCCCTCGAGCAAGGCCGCCGTGGTAACACGACACCGCAATGCCGGTGGTCTCGGTCAGGTGCGCCGCCAGACGCTTGCCCCACTCGGCAAAGTGGGTGAACACCAGCACTTTCTCACCGGCGGCGAACACGATCTCAACGATCTCGTCGAGGCGAGCCAGCTTGCCCGAACGTCCGGCAAGTGGACGACCGTCGTCCTGGTATGCAGCAGGATGGTTGCAGATCTGCTTGAGCGCGGTGATCGCCGCTAGGACAGCCCCCTTCTGCGGTTCTCCACCTGCGTCGGTTGCGGCCACCACGAGCCGATCCAAGACCGCCTGGTAGAGGCCGATCTGTTCCGAGGTCATGGTGCAGTGATCCAACTCGTCGATCCGGTCCGGTAACTCCGCGGCAACTTCTGGCTCGCTCTTGGTGCGGCGGAAGACCAGGATCCCGTTCAACGCGCGAAGGGCAGCTTCGCCTTCACCCGACAATTGGGCAATGAATGTCGGGCGTGACCCCACCAGACCCGGGTTCGTAAAGTCCAGGATCGACCAGAGATCGCCGAGGCCGTTCTCAATAGGCGTACCCGTCAGGGCAATACGCGTGCGGGCATCGAGGCGCCGAAGCTGTTGGGCGGTCTCCGAGGCGGGGTTCTTGATTGCCTGTGCCTCGTCCAGCACGACGCGGTCCCACTCGAAAACGCAGAGGGCATCCATGTCACGCACGGCGGTGCCATAGGTGGTGAGCACGACATCGGCGCCAGCGATGGCGGAGGCCAAGCGGTCCGAAGGTGCCCGAGAAGGTCCGTGGTGTACGACCACCTTCAGGTCCGGGGTAAACCGCGATGCCTCGGAAACCCAGTTGCCCACCACGGCCGGCGGCACGATCACGAGCGCCTGACCATCGCCGTCCGACTGGGAAAGGTGGGCAAGCACGGTCGGCGTCTTACCCAAACCCATGTCCAGTGCTAGACACCCGCCCAGTTCGACGGCGTCAAGGAACGACATCCACGCAACCGCCTCGCTCTGATACGAACGCAGATCCCCTTTGAACCGCTCGAGTGTCGGTAGCGGCGAGGCGGACGCCGCCTTGGCACGGTTCAACAGGTCCGTCGCCCAACCACGGCCTTCCAGCTGGAAGCCACCACTGAGCGGTGTGCCCTCCAAACCAACCGCGTACCGCAGAAGCTCCGCACCGGTCATCTGAGTCTTGTTGGCCTGTTCGGCCAACGCGGCCGCGGCTTCCTTCAGGTCGACGCGGTCCAGTTCGACCCAGCGACCCCTCGACTGAACGAGAGGTCGTGCTTCCGCTGCGAGCCGCGCCACCTCCGAGGCCGTCAACTCCACGTCGTCGAACACAACCGACCAGGCAACGTTGGAGAGCTGATGGGCCCCCACGACACTCTCGCTGGCGGGCTCTGTCGACAGGCGCAGACCGGGCGACGGCTTGCGTCGTGAGAGTGCAGGCACTCGCACATCAAATCCCGCCGCCTGCAGCGACGGACCTGTCACGGTCATCAGTTCCCAAGCCTCGTCCTGGTTCAGATAAACCTGACCCCGTCGCATACCACCGGGGCGCAGCAAGACAGGAAAGGCACGTTCGAGACGCACAAGTTCATCTGCCACCGGCTTGGTGGATTTTGA
>CAYQFM010000176.1:0-4719 GCA_964416735.1 uncultured Iamiaceae bacterium
TCTACGGCTCGCACCACGTGGTCGTTGTCGTCGTATTCGTAGTGGACACTGCGCCCTGCAGCATCGCTGACAGATGTGACATTTCCGTGGTCGTCGTAGGTCATCGTCGCCTCGACGACACCACCGGGTCCGGTGATCTTGGTTATCCCCAACACAGCGGGGTCATATTCGTAGGACCAGGTAGCTGCCTCAGCTGTGCCGTAGGCGGTTGTCATCGATGTCGCGAGCATCTGGTTGAAGACATAGCGCGTAACGGGTCTGATCCCCGAGTCGTTGTTCGCCGGATGTGTCACATCAACCGTCAGTGGATTTGTCGACGAATAGGCGAAATCGGTGCGCTTGGCGGCGAAGTCGAGTTGGTAGTCAACACGGCCATTGGCGTCGTAGTGGGTGGTGTTGGTGTTCCCACGGCCGTTGGTCACGTTGGTGAGGTAATGGGTAGCCGAGTCATAGGCGTAGGCGGTTGTCACACCAGATGTATCTGACGGGTTGGCCTTCAGCCCCACGACCGAGACGAGATCATCCCCGGCATAGGTGTAGCTGATACTGCGACCGATTTGGTCGGTTACCGAGGTGACATGGCCGTTGCTGAGTGTGAAGGTGAGGGTGCGCCCTGACGAGTCGGTTTCGACGATCTGGTTCGCATTGGGATACGAGATCGACAGTTGGTAGCCGTTGGCATCACGAAATGCGATGATGCGACCTGTTGCGTCGAATCTGACGATGTCGTTGCCACCACGGGTGAGTATCCAAGTGTCCCCGTCACGGGTAAGGCGCGCGCTCACGTGCGTAGCGGCTATGTAGTCATTTCCCACATGATCGAATCTCACCACCGAGGCGTTCTCCTGGTGGATCGTGACAGATCCACTCTGCGGGTCCTCTTCGAGCGATGTGTCGAGATTCGACCACCAGCCCTGACCGAAGAGCGAATTCTCACCGCTACGTGACGAGTTGTAGGTACGTGTCACACCGAGTGCTGGACCACGCCCAGCAATTGCGATGTCAGTTGCTGTCTCGTAGTAGTTGCCGGTTGACAACACGACAGGATCACCACCGACGGGCAGTGCTGCACGCACGAGCGAAGTGATACGCCCGAATGCACAAGACAGACACGGCATCGAGGGGTTGGAACCACCGTTGAGTTCGTCGGCGTGGAGTTCTCCAGGATCAGGGGGCAACATCAGCTTGCGGATGCGATGGTTTTCCTGATCGGCGACGAACATGGTGTGACCGTCTGCTGAGATCGCAAGGCCTCGGGGCTGGTTCATCTTGCCGGGATCGCCGTCTTCGAAGCCGTTGGTCGAACCGGCAACGGTCACCGGCGGTCCTGCACCATGGTTGAGGCGCCGCACGATCAGACTCTGTCCATCCAGACCCTGTCCATCACATTGGTTGTTACGGTAGTCAGTGACCGCGTTGCAGTCGACATAGATCGACTCTGAGTTTGGCGTTGCGACCACCCGGAACTGGTTGACAAATTCACCGTTCACGAGATGAAACGAATTCATCCCGTCAACACGCCAGAGCCCGGTGTGGTAATCATTGTCCCTGAGAGTGCCTTCCCATGCCAGATACAACTTGGCGTCACGACCAAACCACATGCTTGGCGCACCGCCTGGGAGCCAGTTCCATGCTCCAGCCTTGCCGAGCACTTCGCCCTCCTGGGCGATTCCGCCCGAACTGGAGATTCGGTACAGGTGATTCATTTTCCACCCATCAGCATGACCATCCATCTCGCGTGGAGCGATGTAGTAGATCTGCGAGCCGTCAGGAGAAAGGGCCACAGCCGAATCTGGTCTCGTCTGTGAGATCAACACCGATTGATCCCCGGCTGGGGTCACCTTAACTAGCGCATTGCTCGTAGATACGAGGGCATTTCCATCCGAATCAAACGTGATGTGCGACGGAGCGTTCAACAAGTTGCCAGAACTGAGGGTGGAGACCGCACCCGTCTCAACGTTGATGCGGCGAACAGCGCTGTCACGAACATTTGCATTACTCGAGCGATCGACAGCCCACAGGTAGTCATCTGGGCCGTATTCGAGATCCATCAGGGTGTCGAACGACGCCGAATTCGCTGGTCCATCAGCCATACCGACATCACCCGAACCCGCGAACGTCGAGAGTCCTGTCGTCTGCGCAACGGCCGGGGTGGTGTCGACAGCGGCCTCCACCACGACGGCTGTCGTCGGCACGAGAATGGCGAACATCAACCACGCTACAAATGTGATTACACCGTGTCTGGGGCACATCCGAAGACTCCGAGCCTTAACGAAACCAACCGTCTTCAACCAGACCACTCCTCACCTCTACGACATGACATCTCAACGGCGCAGAAGCTACGACCCCCCCCCCCCGATCTGTCAAGTGGAAATTGCACGAGGTCCGCTTTCAGGGGTCGAGGGTGCTGAGAATGACCAGCGCCGACGGACACCCACTAGGCCCGATGAGGCGAGAACGGAGTGTTCATGTCAACGAGTTACAGCGGCAGTCAGCGGAAATTCAGGAAAGAGTAAGACGCCGATGCCCTGGTCGAAATCAATGAAGGGAACCAGTCAGGAACATCTCAGGTGGATGCCGAAATGATCAAGGAGTTGAAGCAGGTCAGGTGCCGGTCAGAGCCTTTAGAACCTGCTTCGCCACCGCCGCATTCATCTGGTACATGGCGTGACGCCCACGTTCGCTCACCTGCTTGACGACACTGCCACCCGTGACGGTCTCCACGTTGTCGAGCCCGTCGACGAGAGCCCTGGATGTGGCGTCGGTGGCCTTGTAACCCATTTCGGTGAGTTGTTTGACCAGGTCATTTTGGGCAACCGGTTTTGGTGCCGCCGACGCAACAATGCGCAGAGCATCCTTGGTCAACTCAGCACCTTGCGATATCGCCTGGCCGACCGTGATCGTCCCCTCGTCGTCCGCCTCGAGCGAAGCGAGCCACCGACGAACCTGCTGAACGAGTTCAGCCTGGGTGTCCGCCTCGAAGATGAGCTTCGGCATGCGCTCACCCTACCGCTAGACCCAGCCGTCCCCGCGCCATTCGGTACCGGTGGAAAGGGCCAGCAAATTGCGCAACATTGCCGCAGTTGCGCCCCAGATGGTGTCGCCAACCACCTCGAAGAAATAGATGGCATGGTCAAGGGGTGGCAGCCCCCAACGCTCTTCTCTGAAGACCCCGTCGGAAAGCAGTTCGTCGAGCGACACATGGAGGATCAACTCGACCTCGCTCGGACTCGCCGCCAGATCGGGTTTCGCCGGCAGAAATCCCACGTAGGGCACGATGAAAGATCGCGAGGTGATGGTCTGGAGGTGATCGAGTTCACCGACGATCTCGATCTGCGAGGTGTCCATTGCCGTCTCTTCACGCGCCTCGCGTAATGCCGTCGTAACTAAGTCCTCACCCGGATCCTGACCACCGCCGGGAAAGCTCACCTCGCCCCGGTGTGCTCTGAGATGCTGCGCCCGCCGGGTCAGGACGACCTTGACCTCGCCATCGTCTTCATAGAGAGGAACCAGAACCGCCGATGCCCTCACGCTCGTACCTTCGAGGACCGAAGGCCGCGGTGGGCCGAACATGGTGATGGCCTCTCGAATTCCGCCGAGGCTCAGCGTCCGCTGCGCATCCGGGACTGAAATCCACGGCGCCTCGTTGCCCCGCCGTGCAGACACCGGCCTTGGAATCTGCTGAACGCCGCCCCTCGTCGACCTGCCGACACCTTCTCGAGCGGCATCCAACCGGATGTCGGATACCGACTGGTCGCTCGCCGTCACATTGTTGGTCATCCGGCCACCACTGAGTTCACCGTTGTGCCGCCTTTCGAGCACTTCGGGATCTCCTGGATGCTCTGATTCCGATGGTGACACTCATCCATCGTATCCATGCCTTTGAGATTCGGGCCCTGATATCTTCACGCGCGATGAACGAAAAGGCATGGATGCGCATCTGGGGAGTAGTGCGCGACACGGACGCATTCGGTCTGGTCCTCGTCATGCTCAGCATCCTGATCTGGGTGTTCATTCCGATCGCCAGTGCCAACAACTGGGCCCGCATTCCAACCGCTGCCGTCTATTCACTCTCGATCATCATCACAATCCACATCTCTGCCGTTCATCCAAGGGTGTTCAACCTCGTCGTCATCACGTCAGCCGTCCTCACGGTGATGGTCACCGTCGGCATCATCATCGACAACAGGCCGCTTTCAGCAGCGGCGGCCATCGGATTCGCTGTACTACTGCTGGTAGCGGGTGCGGTGATCATGGCGCGGGTAATCAATGCGAGTTCGATCAAGATCTCGACCATCTCAGGCGCGGTGGCGGTATTCCTCCTGACGGCAATGGCGTTTTCCGAGGTGTACGGCGCGTTGGAACTGCTCAACCCGGGGTCCTTCCGTGACACGAGCACGGCAATGACCCACGAGTCAATGCAGTACTTTTCGCTGATCACGATTTCGACCGTCGGCTACGGCGACGTCATACCGCTCTCGCACGCAGCTCGTTCGCTGGCATCGCTCGAAGCCGTTGTCGGACAGATCTTTCTCGTGACCATCGTCGCCAGACTCGTCTCGGCCTTTGGCACCACCAAGCGTGATGACAAATCCAAAGAGACATCCGCGCCCGACAGTTGAAGTCGGCCGACAACCGCACAAGCACAAGAGCCAGCCCCGAAGGACTGGCTCTTGCTCGATTCCAAAGCGACCACCGACCAGATGGCCGTTCGGTATT
>CAYQFM010000177.1:0-4678 GCA_964416735.1 uncultured Iamiaceae bacterium
GCAAGACGGTGCGAGCCACCGACGCACACGTGCCAGTTGTTGATCTTGCCGACGAGCAGGGGATAGCCGATGGCCAAGCCCGCCACGTCGTTGGTGTACGAACAAACGGCGCCGTGGAATGCCAAGTGGGCCTTGATCTTCGGATTCTCGAAGTGCTGGTCGAGGAACTGGTTGATCGTCTCACGACGCAGTTTGACCGAAAGGAACTCTGAGCGGTCCTCTACGCCGAAGGTGCCCAGGGCCTTTGTCAGGTCCTTCACGTTCAACGGAGGCTGGTACATGAGTGTGCCGAGCAGCAGGTCGATGAAACCATGGGCCTCCTCGAAGAGACGACCGAAGGTGGCGGCGTCCTTCTCGGAGAATCGGGCCATCGAGGCAAGGGTCTTGTCCATGTCTGCGTGGATCGTAAGAGCGGTGCCGTCCTCGAAGATCGACGCCATCTGGACGTCGGGACGTACGTACTCGATGCCGTGCCCACGCACGTCCAGGTCGTGCACAGGCGGCGCCATGTCGACGAACGTGTGGTAGTTGGCGTGCACGTTGTGCACGAAGCCGGCCTGGGTCAGCTCCTCTGAGCAGAGACCACCGCCTTCTTCGTGACGACGTTCGAGCACGAGAACCTCGAGCCCGCTGCGCGCCAGATATGAACCCAGTGTCAGACCGTTATGGCCCGCACCGATGATGATTACGTCGTAGGTGTCCTTGAAGGTCATGTCACCCTGCCTCGTTGTAGGGGGGCTTCCCCTGTGGCCACGTCGTTTCAACACCCTTCGAGTAAGCCTCGAGGAGTACCTGCACCATCTTCGCCTGCCGCATGAGGAACCGCATATCTCCGCGGACCTTGACGGTTCCGGACAGAGCGGCGTCGATCGGGTCGGCGAGGCCGGCCGCAATGGCGTCGAAGTCACTGCCTGGACCAGTGAAGCGGTAGTTCAGCTTGACCGAGGGGTCGTCCTCGTCGAGGACCTTGTACCAGACGCACTGGCCAGCTTCGAGACGGATGAGGAACCGCCTCACGTCACCCTCGGCGACGTAAGGGGTCTTGCCGTCACCCACGATCTCGACGGCGATGGTGAAGTTGTCCTGGGGCACGTCAGCCAAAGACGCCACACTGGTGTTGATGGCTTCCTTGACGGCCTCATACCACTCGGTCGTGTAGATATCTGGCATATCAGTACATCCTTCCTTCTGGTCCGGGGGCCGGCAGGCCGAGGTCTTGGGCGATGATCTTGTAGGCGTTGTAACCGGGTGCAGCGTGGACGCCACCACCGGGATACCCGGACGGTCCGCAGTTGTACAGGCCGTCGATTGTCAGGCGGTAGTCCGCAGCCTCTGGGAAGGGGCGGTTGGCGCCCATCTGGTCGGTGGACATCTCACCGAGCAGGCAGTCACCCTCCCACATCAGGTTCTTTCGTTCCATGAGGTCGGGTGTGTAGAGCTTCATGTCGATCACGTTGTCGTGATTCATGTTCGGGGCGTATGTCTCCCACGTCTGAAGGAAGTCCTCCATGTAGGAAACTCGGATCTCGGCCCATTCTTCCGGGGTGCGAAGTGACGCCATCGGGAAGAAGAACCAACCCGTTGCTGCGTGCTTGCCGGGGGGTGCCTGAGACGGGTCCCAGATGGTGTTGACCCAGGTGCCAGCGGCGGGCTTGGGAAGGCGGCCGCTGTGGGCGTCACGGATGTAACGGGTGACGTCCGCTGGTTCCTCGTAGCCGATGACCGTGTAGAAGCACTCGTCGATCTCTGGATTGTGTTGTGCAGACTTGTACGACGGAGGCTCATGGAGGCACAGAGCCGGTGTGGCCAACACGCCGCTGGGGCCGTAGCGAAAGTCCTTGGCACGCTTGTAGATGACCGGGTCCAAGTGTTCCTCGCCGACCATGTCGACCAGAACCTGCTTGATGTCCGCGTTGCATGCGATGACCTTGTTGGCGCGGAACTCACCCAGTCGAGTCTCGACGCCGACCGCTCGGCCGTCCTCGATGATGATCTTGTCGACGGTCGTATTCTCGAGCAGTTCGACACCGGCCGCATAGCAGGCCTGCATCAGAGCCTTCGCAAGAGTGTGGGTTCCACCCAGCGCCATACGCCAACGGCCGATCTGCCAGGGGAGTGACGTGAGGACCTGACCGCCCGTGTCGGATTGGTCCAGCGCAACACCGAACTCGACACTGGCGCGGTACATGAGAATGCGCATCTCGTCGGATTCGAACAGTTCGTCGATGACCGTCTTCGGGGTTTTGGTCATGACATAGGAGCGGATACCCATGTCGTGGTACATGCCCTCGATCAGCTCACCCTGCATTGCCTGGGTGATCGGATCCGGTGGGTTGTAGATGCCGATGGCAAGCATGTCGCCGAAGTCCATCGCCCGCTTCTTCATCTCCATCCACGTCTCGGCGTCGGACTTCGAGTACTGGGCGATGCTGGCGTAGTCGTCTTCGTAACGGTCGTTACGGTGCAGGACGATCGGCGGACGGCCATCAGCGAAGGCGACGCCAGCCTGATTCTCCGGCGAGTACGAGCGCAGGCCACAGTTCTCCAGATCGAAATCCGGGATCGGCGGCATGATGTCGAAGAACTCCATGTAGGAGGCGTGCATGTTGTGCCGGAACCCCGACATAACCGCTTCCTCCGTGTTGACGCCACCGCCTTCTTCGTGACGACGCTCGATCACCAACGTCGACAGACCGGCGCGCGCCAGATAGCCCGCGGTCGTCAGACCGTTGTGACCGGCGCCAATGACGATCGCGTCGTATGCCTTAGCCACCATATGACCCCCTCAAGACGAGGACTAACCCAATGTTGGAACGCATTCTATTTACGGGTCGTCCTTCATTCAAGGATGTCTGGTCAAAGCAGTAGTTGATGTTTGGAACACGTTCCACGGAGGGGTTCACCGTCTTTACCGGGTGATCTTCTCTACCGGGTGATCCGGAGATCTCAGTAGCCCCGCTCGTCCTTTGCGCAGGTGGGGAGGCCCAGATCTTCGAGCACGACCTTTGCAGCGTTGTAACCCGGTGCAGCGTGCATGCCGCCACCCGGATAGCCGGACGGACCGCAGTTGTAGAGGCTCTCGATCTGGAGACGGTAGTTGCTGGCCTCGGGGAAAGGCCGGAACACGCCCATCTGGTCCGGGCTCATCTCGCCATTCGAGAAATCGCCTTCCCACATGTAGTTCTTCCGCTCCATCTGGTCAGGGGTGTAGAGCTTGTCGGCAATGACGTTGTCCCGGTTCATGTTGGTGGCGTAGGTGCCCCACACCTCGAGGAACTGGTCGTTGAACGTCTCGCGGATTTCTGCCCACTGATCGGCGCTCTGGGTTGAAGCATTGGGGAAGAAGTACCAACCGGTGGCGGAGTGCTTTCCGGGGGGTGCCTGGGCAGGGTCCCAGATGCTGTTGACCCAGGTTCCAGCCGCTGGCTTCGGGATGAGGCCGGAGTAAGCGTCGCGGATGTAGCGAGCACACTCCTCAGCGGTTTCGTAACCGACAACCGTGTAGAAGGTGGAGTTGATGTCCTCATCCCACTTGGCTGACTTGTAGTTGGGGGCCTCGTTCAGGCAGAACATCGGCGTTGCAAGCACGTGGCTCGGCCCGTAGCGGTAGTTCTCCGCACGCCGTACCCACTGCGGGGTGAGGTGTTCTGGGCCGACCAGGTCGAGAAGGGTCTGACGGATGTCGGCATTGGAGATGACCGCCCTGTTGGCGCGGATCTCGCCACGGCGGGTTTCGACGCCGACCGCACGTCCGTCTTCGACGATGATGCCCTCGACGATGGTGTTCTCGATCAATTCCACGCCTTCGGCGTAACAGGCCTGTGTCATTGCCTTGGCCAGTGCATGTGTGCCACCGGCGGTGATCCGGCAGTTGCCGATCATCCAAGGCAGGGCGGTGAGCATCATGGATGCGCCGCCGTAGGTGTCGACACCCAAGCCGAACTCAACGCTGACCCGATACATCAGGGCCCGCATTTCGTCTGATTCGAAGATCTCGTCGAAGATCACCTTCGGGGTCTTCATGCAGTCTGAAGCGGTGATGCCGATCTCGCTGTAGAGAGCCTCTGCGTAGGCGGCTTGGCCTTCGTCATTTTCGAGTGTTGGCGGGTTGTAAATGCCGAATGCCAGCAGGGGAGCGAAGTCCATCGTCTTTTCTTGCAGCAACTGATAGACGTCTGCGTCCTTCTTGGAGTAGCGGGAGATGCTGGCGTGGGTCTTCTCCAGCATGTCCTTGCGGTGCAACACGATCGGTGGGCGACCGTCGGCGAACGCAATACCCATCTGGTTCTCGGGGGTGATCGAACGCAGACCGCAGTTGTCCAGTTGAAAGTCCTCGATCATCGGAATGATGTCAAAGAACTCCATGTAGTTGGCATGAAGGTTGAAGCGGTGTCCGGGAACGACCGGTTCTTCGGTGTTCGCACCACCACCTTCTTCGTGGCGTCGCTCGAGAATGGCTACGGATAGCCCCGCTCTAGCTAGGTACGCGGCGGTGCAAAGGCCGTTGTGTCCCGCACCGATGATGACGACATCGTAGGTCTTGAGCATCTGTTGGCTCCCCCTGCTCGCGTAGGCACTCGTAGGTTACTGTCACAAAGTACCATATAGCGTGCACTGTGCGACTGTGTCATTCGTGGTAGTTTATCCGGATTCTAACCGATCGGTTGTCGTGGATGTT
>CAYQFM010000178.1:0-1967 GCA_964416735.1 uncultured Iamiaceae bacterium
ATTTCCAAGAGATGATCCTGTTCGAACAATTGCTGGCTTCTGAACGGAAACCTGACCTTGCTCTTTTCTACGACGGTGCGAACGAGATCAACGCCCAATCGCTGGGCGCAAAGGGAGTGCCGACCCATACGCTGGTCGATCAGTATGCCGCAATCCTTTCTGATGGAAAGCTCGGAGACCAGGTTGTTGCCACCCCGAGCCCGTGGCGAAGCCTTGGGGTGATCTGGGACGAGTACGCGACTCATTCCGCCATTCGGAAGCTCATCGGCCGGATCAGGGACGTAATCGACGCACCCGCAGGTGCTGACGAGACCACCGATGATCAAGGGAAGCGTCCCGGGCCGACCACGAACTACAACAAGACGTTCGATGACGCCAAGGACGCGGTTGCGGTCTACGAACGCGGACGCCGGATGACCGAGCATCTCGCGATCGACCATGGGGTGGATGCCATCTTCTTCTGGCAGCCGGTCAAGGCCGGTCCTGTCGACCAATGGGCCGCGGATCACATCTCGGGCCCGACCATCAACATTTCCGATGCACTCGATGCCCATCAAGACGTGTACATCGACGGTGGCCACACCAACGAGGTCGGCGCTCAGGTCGTCGCTGAACGGATCTGGACGGAGATCAAGTCGAAGCTCCCCCCGGATCGATCACGCTGAGCGCGACAACGGAACTCGTGACACCTGCGATCGGAGAGTCTCAGAACAACGTATACACGGCCACCGGCACCACCGCTTGGGTGGTCGTAACGAGAAGCGCGACGAGTGCAAGCAGCACCATCACCGGTACGAACCACCAAGAGCCGCCGAGTGTCGCAAACCGCAGGATGTCCCGCGCGAGCCGAATCGAGTGGCGGAGGCGCCGCCTCATGTGTTGGGGTCCTCGGTGACGGCGGGGCCTGGGGCAGATTCGTCGACGTCCGCGATATGTAGCTGGACTCCTTCCACCGATGCGCTGAACACCATCCGGAGCCGAAGTGGCGCCTGATCGTCGACCGTCGACCCGGTGATCCAGGTACCGTTCGGATCGTGAGCCACATCGAGCGGGCCCCACTGCTGTTCGAGCCGCTCCATCAGCTCCACGGCCGTCAGCCCGACCACTTCCGCCGTTTGTGACATCCGGATCACATTGATCGATCCCACCGCATTCTCGATCGTCTCCGTCGGATCCAGGACGAGGGTGAGTACGTGCCCCTCCCCGTACTCGTTGGTCAACTCGGAGGCGTCGGAGTGAACAGCATGGTCATCCTTCCAAGGCCGCCATGGACGCATGGCGACGAGCACGGTCGTGGCGTCCAGTGAGTCGTCCCAGGCGACGCGATACTGTTTGGAATCATCGAGATCTTCGCCCAAGATCACATCGTGTACGAGGTCTGAGCTTCCCGTAGTTCGGGGCACGTCCGCGCCGAGTTGAGATGCGAGATGTTCGACCACGTCCTCGCCGCTCCGACATGTGCCAATGCTCAGCAGCCCGACGGTCCGCAGCCGACCTTCCTGGACTTCTGGGCGGTCGCTCGCCGAGCGGATCACGAGTCGTGTGGGATCACGGCCCATCCACTCACGTAGGACTCGTGTCGCCAGGTCCTGCCACGATTCGGCACGAGCGGACGGATCGGCCCACGGCCTCACCAATACGGCAGAACCACGTTCCAATACCTCGAGGCGGTGACGCAAGGCCGCGACCTGCCCATCCCAGACCTCACGGATGTCACGGAGCGACGCCACGAACCCGCCGTCGTCGCGCTCCATGATGGCGATCACCTCACGCAACTCCGTCGCGGGAAGCTGGTAAAGGCTGAGGTGAGTCGGGAACAAGACCTCATTGATCCCGACCTCGAGTCCTCGAGCCTCAGCGATGGCGAGGAGTTGGCCGAACTCGCGGAAGTTCGGTCTCATGAGACAGTGGGCGAGGGTGACGCGCATTCCGTGGTTGTCAGCGACCCTCTGGAAGCGGCCGAGGTT
>CAYQFM010000178.1:1977-4660 GCA_964416735.1 uncultured Iamiaceae bacterium
CACCGCATCGAAGTCGGCACCGACGCGAATCGCCTCGTACGTCTCTTTGGTGATGCCATCGAGGGAGAGGACGAACGAGATCGGCAACCGCTCACAGATCGCCTCGATCCGAGGGGTCCACTGTGTTCCATTGGTGGTAACCGTGACATGAGGCGGTGCTTCCATCTCGGACAGCATCGACAGAAGTCGAAGAGGTTCTGCTCCCAGGAACGGCTCGCCACCAAGGATGTTCACCTTTACGAGATGAGGGAGAAACTCCTGCAATTCATTGAAGAACTCATCTCCATAGACTGCTGGAAGTGGTGGCCGACCCTCGCGATGCGCGCGAATGGACGACGACCAGTCGCCGTTGCACATCACACACTGAAGATTGCAGGAGTTCGTCATTGAAAACTCCATCTGCATTGGCCATTCTGGCCGTGGTGAGGACACCGGAAGGCTGTCGAAGTTGCGCGCGAACAGCAGTGAATCATCACCTTGGTCGTGCTGCCATTGGCAGAAGCCACAACCGAGGGAGTAGTCACCCACGTTGAGCGCAGCACGAAGCCGCTTGGCGTCGCCTCCGTTCCAGATCTCGCGAATCGACTGGGTGCGGATGTCGCCGAGGAGGAAGCCCGTGTTCTGGCAGCAAGCCCGCACCCCACCGAACTGATCGAAATACATCGACGTACTCGGCGCGTAACAGCTCGACTCAAAGGCATGCAGCGGAGGTGGCGGCGGAGGCTCGGGAGGAGCGGGCGGAGGAAGTCCACGCACCCTCCGGTAGGCCTTCCTCATCGTCTTTCGAGTCCACTCACCGCGCATCGCAGTTCTCCTCTCCTCCTCCGAACCGCCGGGCGAGGCCGGCACGGATCCGCTGCGGTCGTAGACGTTGCGGTTGATGCTTCAGGCGGATCCAGTACACACCCAACCGCGTGCGGGCCGACCAGTACTGCTTCGTCGCTGCCTGCTTGCACGAGTGGCTTGCCGACGTCACGGAGTGGCCTGCCGCCTGCGTCGCCGACCTCACGGAATGGCCTGCCGCCTGCGTCGCCGCCTTCGCCGCCTGCACCGCCGCCTGGCCGAGCTCAAAGCGACGCCAACGGTTCACACGAACCATCGTCTGACGGATGACCGGAGCCTCAACATCACGCCCAAGATCCCATTCCGGGTCCTCCAGACGGCTGGTGTAGAGGTGCAACATCCGGGCCTGATGCCACGGCCCTGAGGGGTGCAGCGCCCAACCACGGTCAGCGTCGAGGCAGAGGTCGTTGTTGCCGAGATCGACGATGAAGTTGAACTCTTCGGAGAGCCTTGGGCTGTCCTGCTCACCGAGCGTCCATGCGGTCGCGATCAGCGCTCCCTGATCACGTGTCCGCCACTCCGCCCAGTCGAACGTGGCGACTGCTCGCTTGTTCCACATGTCGAGGAAGTCGGCGCTGTCGGGACCAAACCGAAAGACGCCGCCGTTCCAATGCACCCATTCGCCTGGGACCTCTACATCGAATCGTCTGCGGAGTTGCTCGCGCAGATGTGAGCAACTGTGCGTCTCACCGTGCCCGGAGCATTCACACGTCATCGCCCACGGACTGAACCGGTCGACCTGGTTCGCCGAGATCGGAAGGTCGGAAACGAAGCCGACCATGCCGCGCGGTTGATCGAAGATCGCCTCAATCCCCGGCCGCACAGCAATGATGTCACTGTCGAGATAACACCACTCGCCAGCGGGCAAGTGGCGGTGTACGCCCGTCTTCAACCAGATGCTGGCCTGGTGATCGTCGAAATGCTCCGGCGCCCGGACGTCGACGAGGTGATCGATTCCGTCAGTGGGAATCGGCCGGACATTGCGGGTGCTGTCGGTGACGACCCAGATCTCGAGTCGCGTCAGCGGTCGAAGGTGACGCACGGCTGTTGTCAGGGTCATGACATGCATCTCCGGCCCGCACACCACGAACACCCACCGACAGTTGCTGCGCTGGGAGTCCGAGACAGGAGCTGGACCTGTGCTGGCCGCCCGTTGCCGTGCCAGGGCGACCTGGCGGATCTGCCGGCGTGCCTTGCGTTCGTGCGCGAGTCGGTTCAGCGCGTCGGGCAACATCGGCAGATCGCGTCGAACGAACTCGACCACAGCGTTCTCGAAGAGCAAGAGATGCGCCGCGACCGCGAGCCAACCGATCGGAGCCCTGATCGCGAGCGCGACAAGCGCTGCGATGGGCAACCAGCGCTCGATGAACTCGTTCAACAGCACGAAGCCGATGAAGCGCACCCGTCCCGCGGCGTGTTTGAGTGTTACCGGCCGGAGCGGTTCGCTCCACAGCACCGTCAGCTGGAATGACCTGTACAACAGATACAGCGCGCCGAAGACCGGGAGCCACCAACGACCAGAGTCGGCGGCCAACGCCAACAGCGTTGCGGCCGCGCTCACGAGTTCGACCACCACGAGCACGCCCAGTACTCGACCGGAGCGATCCGCACCGAGCCGTGTGGCCAGTGTTCGGGTGCCGGCACGTCGATCATGTGCGAGATCGGCGATCTGGTGCCACAGGATCCCGCGCAACCCCATCAGCAGCATCCACGAGGACACCGCGACGACCACCGACGCCGAAGGCGCACGAACCTGGGCAACCTGCGTAAAGGTCGCACCGCTCAACAGCACCGGCACCACGTACGCGTAGAGCGCGTCGGCGACCACCCCGGCGGCAGC
>CAYQFM010000179.1:0-3969 GCA_964416735.1 uncultured Iamiaceae bacterium
ATGACCATGATCACGACCATGACCACGATCACGACCACGACCACGATCACGACCACGATCACGATCAAGAGGAAGAGACCTCGACAGCGGTGACCGCCGATGAAGTTGTCGATGAAACCGAGGTCATTGAAACCGAGGTCGATGCAACGGCCGCTGAGCCGAAGGCGGTGGATTCGTCTGCGGAAGAAGAAAAAGGGGATGAGGACTGATGGGCCAGAAGGTCAACCCCTACGGGTTTCGACTCGGGATCACAACGGACTGGAAGTCGCAGATCGTGATGAGTATGCGCAGTTCGTCATCGAGGACTGGAAGGTTCGCGACTACCTGATGACAGAACTGCCCCATGCGGCCATCAGCCGTATAGAGGTCGAGCGGACACGTGACCGGGTGCGCGTTGACGTGCACACTGCACGTCCGGGGATCGTGATTGGTCGTCGTGGTGCAGAAGCCGATCGTCTCCGCACCGGCCTGGCCGCCATCACGGGGAACAACAGGGTTCAGCTCAACATCCAGGAGATCAAGCAGCCCGAGCTGGACGCTGCTCTGATCGCCCAGGGTGTGGCCGACCAACTCGCTGGCCGTGTTGCTTTCCGACGAGCAATGAAGCGAGCTGTCCAGAATGCACAGAAGGCCGGTGCGCTTGGGATCAGGGTCCAATGCTCCGGCCGCCTCGGTGGGTCTGAAATGGCTCGAACAGAGTGGTACCGCGAAGGTCGCGTCCCATTGCACACCCTGCGGGCCGACATCGACTACGGCTTCAGGGAGGCTAAGACCACCTACGGTCGAATCGGTGTGAAGGTGTGGATCTACAAGGGCGAGATCCTTCCATACAAGAGCGTTCTGGAAGACAAGATCTCGAAGGAAGCCGCAATGGCAGCCGGTGAGACGTCCGGTCAGGTCAAACCCCGCGCGGTGCTCTCCTCGTCAGGCGCACGACGCAAGACGGCAGAGTCGGACCAGCCGGAAGAGGGCGTCGAAGCCGTCGAGTCGACGCCACTGGTCAAAGAGGCGGATCCGGAACTGGAACGCCTGCTCGAAGAAGAAGAAGAGATCGAGCGCTCTGTCCGCCAACAGAGCGAGACCCCTCACTTCCGTCCGGGAGATGCTGACTGATGTTGATGCCGAGGAAGGTCAAGCACCGTAAACACCACCGCGGTCGCCTCAAGGGCCAAGCCAAGGGCGGCACGAATGTCGAGTTCGGTGATTACGGAATTCAGGCGCTAGAACCGGGTTGGATTACCGCCCGCAAGATCGAGGCCGCACGTATTGCCATGACCCGCCACATCAAGCGTGGTGGCAAAGTCTGGATCAACATCTTTCCGGACAAGCCGGTCACCCAGAAGCCGGCTGAAACCCGTATGGGTTCGGGAAAGGGTAACCCCGAGCTGTGGGTTGCAGTCGTGAAACCTGGTCGCGTCATGTTCGAACTGTCGTACGGCGACCGCGATATCGCCCGTGCTGCCATCGAGCGTGCAATTCAGAAGCTGCCGATCAAGGCACGCTTCGTCGAGCGTGAGGAGGTGCTCTGATGGCCAATGCAAAGGCCGATTCCCTCCGCGAAGCCTCGGATGCCGAACTCTTCGAGAGGCTTTCGCAGGCAAAGCAGGAACTGTTCAACCTGCGCTTCCAACATGTGACCGGTCAGCTTGAAAACCACAACCGGTTGGGACAGATGCGCCGCGAAGTCGCCCGTATCAACACGGAGATGCGAGCCCGCGAAATTGCCGCAGCCGAAGCGCTGGCCGCTGATGAGGAGAAGTCCTGATGACTGACGATGCCGCAACCGCTGAGCGGCCCAACCCACGCAAGGTGCGCGAGGGCCTGGTCGTCTCGAACAAGATGGATAAGACGGCCGTCGTTGCCGTTGTCGATCGCAAGAGGCACCGTCGCTACAGCAAGACCCTCCAGCGCACAACCCGTCTGTACGTGCATGACGAGGGCAACGAACTGAACATCGGTGACCGCGTGAGGGTCCAAGAGACTCGTCCGCTCTCGAAGCTCAAGCGTTGGCGTGTGCTCGAAGTAGTGGAGCGTGCGCGATGATCCAACAAGAAACCCGCCTGCGGGTCGCAGACAACAGTGGGGCCAGAGAGGTCCTCTGCATCAAGGTTCTGGGTGGTTCCCGCCGCCGCTATGCGTCGATCGGTGATGTGTTCATCGCCACGGTGAAAGACGCACTACCAGGCGCCGCAGTCAAGAAGGGCGATGTGGTGCGTTGCGTGGTTGTGAGAACCAAGAAGCCAAAGCGGCGTCCCGATGGTTCGTACATCCGGTTCGATGAGAACGCAGCCGTTCTCATTACCGAACAGAGCCAGCCGCGTGGCACCCGCATCTTTGGGCCCGTGGGACGAGAACTGCGTGACAAGAAGTTCATGCGCATCATCTCGCTGGCACCGGAGGTGTTGTGATGAAGATCCGCAAAGGCGATCGCGTTGTTGTGCTATCGGGCAAGGACCGGGGCAAAGAAGGCACAGTGACCTTTGCATATCCGGCTCGCGGCAAGGTTGTCGTCGACGGTGTGAACATCGCCAAGAAGCACCAGAAGCCGAAGCGTTCCATGGAACAGGGTGGGATCATCGACAAGGAAATGCCCATTTCTGCATCGAGCGTTGCCATTCTGTGTGGTGGATGCGGCAAGCAGACCCGTGTCGGATATCGGTTCGAACCGAACGGCACCAAGGTCCGTGTCTGCGCAAAGTGCGGGGGTGATCTCTCATGACAACCGTTGAGATTCCCCGTCTCAAGCAGCGCTACAACGACGAGATCCGTGTTGCCCTCAAGGATCAGCTTGGCCTCGGGAACATCATGGAGGTTCCCAGGTTCGACAAGATCGTGATCAACATGGGTGTCGGACAGGCGCTCGCTCAACAGTCCCTGCTCGAGGGCGCAATCCGTGATCTCGAGCGGATCACCGGCCAGAAGCCCGTCGTCACAAAAGCCAAGAAGTCGATTGCCGGCTTCAAGCTGCGCGAAGGCAATGCGATCGGCGCAAAGGTGACACTGCGCGGCGACCGCATGTGGGAGTTCTTCGACAGGCTCATCAGCTTGGCGATCCCACGTATCCGTGACTTCCGCGGCCTGCCTGCCAATTCGTTCGATGGCCACGGCAATTACACGTTCGGCGTGACCGAACAACTGATCTTTCCCGAAATCGATTACGACAAGATCGATCACCCACGAGGAATGGACATCACGATCGTGACAACAGGTCGCACCGATGCCGAGGGCAGGGCTCTGCTGTCCGCGTATGGTTTTCCGTTCAAGAATGAGGGGCAGCACTAGACATGGCGAAGAAGGCGCTCATCGAGAAGTCGGGCCGCACCCCCAAGTTCAAGGTACGTGCATACACCAGGTGCCAGCGGTGTGGGCGACCACACTCCGTGTACAGGAAGTTCAGACTGTGCAGGGTATGCCTGCGCGAGATGGCACATGCCGGCGAGATCCCTGGTCTCAAGAAGGCCAGTTGGTGAGGGGGAACAGGCAATGACAATGACCGATCCCATCGCCGACATGCTCACTCGGATTCGCAACGCGAACGTCGCCATGCACGACGAGGTCCGGATGCCATCGTCCAAGGCGAAAGAGTCACTTGCGACCCTGCTCAAGAAAGAGGGTTACATCGAGGAGTTCGCCGTTGCGGACGCTTCGGATCGCCCCGGGCAGGTGCTCACGGTGACGATGAAGTACTCCCCGGAGAGAGAGCGTGTCATCTCCGGTCTCAAGAGGGTCTCAAAGCCGGGGCTCCGGGTGTATTCCAAGGCCGAATCCGTACCACGCGTGCTCGGTGGTTTGGGTGTCGCCGTGGTGTCCACCAGCCAAGGTCTCATGACCGATCGTGAAGCCCGTAAACGCCGCATTGGCGGCGAGATCGAGTTCGACCACCGCATCGACGCCGGCGCGGTCGGTCAGATCCAAAAAGGGCGCGGCGACCACCGCGCGCCTGTAGCGGAGGACGCGGTCGGCCCCGGC
>CAYQFM010000179.1:3979-4612 GCA_964416735.1 uncultured Iamiaceae bacterium
CCGGTGCCCAAGGGTGTCGAGGTGAAGGTCGAGGGTTCACGGGTCACCGTAAAGGGCCCCAAGGGGACCCTTGAGCACACCGTTCCCGAGCAGATCTCCGTTACGGTCGAAGAGGGTCAACTCCTCGTCGAGCGATCTGATGACGATCGTGCCAGCCGGTCCCTGCACGGGCTCACACGCACTCTCGTCAACAACATGGTCCAAGGCGTGAGCGAAGGGTTCCGCAAGGATCTCGACATCATCGGTGTTGGTTATCGCGCCGTTGCCAAGGGCCCCAACAAACTCGAGATGGCACTTGGGTTCAGCCATCCGGTGACCGTCGAGGCGCCCGAAGGCATCACATTCGATGTGCCCACGCCAACGAATATCGGGGTCATCGGAATCGACAAGCAGGTCGTCGGTCAGGTTGCCGCCGACATTCGTGCACTGCGCAAGCCTGAGCCGTACAAGGGCAAGGGTGTGCGTTACCGCGACGAGTACGTGATGCGTAAAGCCGGGAAGGCGGCCAAGTAATGAGCGACAGCGCCAAGCAGAAGCGAGAGGCACGGATCCGCCGGCACCGCCGGGTGCGCAAGAAGGTGAGGGGTTCCGTGGATAGTCCACGCCTTGCCGTGTACCGGTCGAACCGGCACA
>CAYQFM010000180.1:0-3646 GCA_964416735.1 uncultured Iamiaceae bacterium
CGTAGAAGAGGCGTACCCCGGCGCCGTAATAGGCCTCGTCAACGCCACCGATCTGAGAGTTGGTGACTCGCTCTTCGTGGATGATCCGGTTGTCTTCCCACGGATTCCCAGCTTTGCGCCCGAGCACTTTGCCGTTGCCCGCGCACGAGACACGGGTCGCTTCAAGCAGTTCCGACGCGGCATTGCACAACTCGACGAAGAAGGTGTCGTACAAGTCCTGCGTGACCCCGAAGAAGGTGATCAGGCACCGGTGTTGGCAGCCGTCGGACCAATGCAGTTCGACGTTGCCGTCCACCGTCTGGAGAACGAGTTCGGCGCCCCAACCCAACTCACGTCAACCGCTTACAGCATCGCCCGACGCACAGACGCAACCAGCGCTGCGGAGTTGCGGCCAATGAAGGGCGTCCGGGTGCTGTCACGGTCTGACGGTACGCTCGTTGCATTGTTCGAGAGTCAGTACTGGGTGGCCCGACTCGAACAGGAACACCCCGAACTGGTCCTTGAGCGTCTCGTTGCGGAAGGAAGCGTGGGTTGATCCATGGTTGATGACGGCCGACCGGAAGAAGACGGTCCGTACGTCCCCAGGCACATGGGGTTGGCAAGTTCAAGGGTTTCGCTGCCGGATATCAAGGGGAAACCATGGCTGATCCCGGTTGTGGCGGTCGTTGCCTTATTGGCAGCCACCGTTGCATACGTGGCGCTCGGCTCGATGAAAAACGACAAGTCAACCCTGACCGCCACGGGTGGAGGCACGTCATCAACCACGGTCGAATCGTCCGACAACAAAGAAGGTGATACCACCACCAGCAGCACCGAGGCATCCCTTCCGCCGTTCGACGGTTGGGTGAACCCGGCCAGTTCGGGTCGCATGTGGAGCGAAAAAGTGCCCGGCCATCTCACATTCCGGGGTAACCCGACACGAACCTTCTACGGGTTGGGTCCGGTGCCCAAGAACCCGAAGATCCTCTGGACGTATCCGGCAGATGGCGGAATGTGCGGAAAATCCAGCGACGGAGGCAGCACGCAGACATGGTGCGGGATGGGTTGGACCGGTAATCCGAACGTCTATGAACAAAACGGCCGAACGATCGTCAGCTTCGGCGCTTACGACTATGCACTGCACTGGCTCGACTACGAAACCGGCGAAGAGATCCTCAAGCCGTTCAAGACGGGCGACATCATCAAGGGGACGGTCACCACAGACCCCGACGGGTACCCGCTCACCTATTCGGGTTCTCGTGACAACTACTTCCGGATAATGGCAACAGACCGTGGTGACACCGCTGTCGAGTTATGGAAACTCGGTGCCCGCGACGGCGGAGTGCAACAGGTCTGGAACGACGACTGGGACAGTTCCGCGCTCATCATCGACGACTACCTCTTCGAAGGCGGCGAGAACAGTTGGTTCTACATCGTCAAGCTCAACCGTGGATATGACGCCGATGGCAAGGTGACGGTGAATCCCGAGATCGTCTTCACGGCACCCAGTTGGGACGCAGAACTTTCGTCCCATATTCCGGACAGGCAGTTCTCTATCGAAAATTCGGTTGCCATCTCGGGCAACACCGTCTATTTCGCCAACTCCGCAGGCCTCATTCAGGGCTGGGACATCACCGGGCTCAAAGAAGGGACAAAGCCCACACAGGTGTTCCGGTTCTGGACCGGCGACGACACCGATGCCTCGATCGTCATCGACGCCGAGGGCTATCTCTATGTCGGATCCGAGTATGAGCGTCACAACGAGCGCTCCACTGAGGTCGGCCAGATCATGAAGCTCGATCCACGCAAGCCGGACGATCCGATCGTCTGGTCCGTGAAAGATCAAGGCCCCGGCAAGCAGGGAATCTGGGGCACGGTGGCGCTGGCCAACGGCGTTG
This sequence comes from uncultured Iamiaceae bacterium, assembly GCA_964416735.1. Taxonomy (GTDB): domain Bacteria; phylum Actinomycetota; class Acidimicrobiia; order Acidimicrobiales; family Acidimicrobilacustridaceae; genus CAYQFM01. Next base: position 1,878 of record CAYQFM010000180.1, read on the forward strand.
TCTACGCCGACACCAATGCGGGTCGAGTGCTCGGCATCGACCAGAAAACAGGTGACGTGCTCTGGGAGAAGAACCTCAAGTCGCAGACGTGGGCATCACCCGTGGTGGTGGACAACGTTCTCATCATCGGTGACTGCCAAGGAAACCTGATCGGTTATGACGTCAGCGATCCCAAGAAGGATCCACCCGAGGTGTGGCTGGTGAAGCTCGACGGGTGCATCGAGTCGACCCCGACCGTGTGGAAGGGTCGCGTCTTCGTGGGTGCCCGCGGCGGCAAGTTCTACGCCATAGGCGACGAATAGGCCGCTGCCGGCCCGAGGCGAAGTCTCACCAGGTCAGTTCGTCACAACCGACATGACTCTCAGGTTCGACCTGCAACGTGGCATGGTCGATTCCATATCTGTCACGTAACAGGTCGCGAGCCTGGTCGAGCACCCGGTGAAGGTCGGTTCCTTCGGCAACCATCAGGTGAGCAGATGCGACCTCCATCTCCGAGGTGAGAGTCCACACGTGCAGGTCATGGACATCGACGACGCCGTCGATGTCTCTGAGAGCTTCAAGCAGTACGTCGATGTCGATATCGGGAGGCGCTGCCTGCACGAGTATTCGGACAGCCTGCGCTCCCAGTTTCCATGTGCGGGGAAAGATGAACAGTCCGATCAACCCGGCGATGATCGGATCTGCATAGGTCCAGCCGGTCAGCCCCACGATGACCGCCGCCACGATTACACCCAGTGACGAGAAGAGGTCCGTCACCACTTCGAGATATGCACCCTTGACATTCAGGCTCTCTGATGCCCCCTCGCGCAGCAGCAGGGCGCTCACGACATTGACCACAAGGCCACCGATGGCCACGACCAGCATCATGCCCGAGCCGATCGATTCGGGGTGGCGCAGTCGCATGATCCCTTCGTAGAGCACATAGAAACCGATCCCGAACAGCATCACCGCGTTCGCCAGCGCCGCGAGTATCTCAAGGCGGTAGAGGCCGAAGGTCTGCTGGCGGTTGACCGTTGGTCGATTGGCAACGTGGATCGCGGCAAGCGCCATACCAAGACCGACGAGGTCCGTGAGCATGTGCGCCGCATCGGAGATCAGTGCGAGCGAGTTCGTGAGCAGTCCGGCTACCAGTTCGATGACAAAGAACAGCCCGACAAGAATGAAGACGATCCACAGTCGACCGACGTGGCGCGCGCCTGCTCGCATCGCGGTACCGAAGTGATCGTGGTCACCACTCACACCCCAATCGTGTCACGGCCGGCGCGTTTGCGGGACTCACTTTGACAAAGCAATCGGCTTGAGACTTGAATTTCACCCGGCGAAGATAAGTTTCAACAGGGCGAAACATTTGATTACGGATCTATCTAAATCTGAACGCGAGGCGTTGAAGGCGATCTACCGCCACACCCGCGATCACCCCGAGGCACACACCGGAGTCCTCTCCGAGACCCTCGGTGTGGCGCCCGGGACCGTCACCGCAACCGTAAAACGCCTGGCGGACCGTGGTCTGGTCGATCACAAGCCGTATTACGGCGTGCGTTTCACCGATGCGGGTCGCAGTGCCGCTGTGGCGTCCATCCGTCGCCACCGCATTGTCGAGCGATTCCTCGCCGACATGCTCGGGTACGCATGGAACGAAGCCGACCGCTTGGCCACGACGTTTGAACACGATCTCCCGGACGAGGTGGAGGAGCGGATCTACACCGCGCTCAACCGTCCGGCCACCTGTCCCCACGGGTTCCCGATTCCGGCGCCCGAAGAGGACGAAA
>CAYQFM010000180.1:3656-4554 GCA_964416735.1 uncultured Iamiaceae bacterium
GTGCGCATGGCGATGCGGTCCACCACCGAGTCGCGGTTTTCCGCCTCACGCATGACGATCTCAATTTCGGATCGCTCTACGACCTGGTCGCGGGCGATGTGGCAGAGGTGGCCATGCCGGGATCGACCGATCCTGAGGTGGTCACCTTCCTCGACAGCCTTGGCGTACGCCCGGGTGTTCTTGTCGAGATCCGCGAGAAACACCCGTTCGACGGCCCGCTGGTTCTGCGGGTCGGGGGTGAGGATCGCACGCTGGGCGAGCGTGTCGCCCGACAGATCTTCGTCAGGAAGATCGATACCGAATCAAACATGGACGGCAGTGGGGTCGTCCCTCAACCACAAGGAAGCACTAGACGATGACCAGCATCCTGGCCGCTGAAGGCGGCTACCAGACCTTCACGCTGGGAGGTGAGGAGTGGTTCTGGCTGCTCTTTTCCGGCGTGACGGCGCTCGTCGCCATTGGCGTCGGGTTCTTCCTCATGAAGGGCGTTCTCGAAGCTGACGAGGGCACCGACAAGATGAAGGAGATCGCCGCCGCCATTCAAGAAGGCGCTCTCGCCTACCTGAAACGACAGTTCAAGACGATCGGGATGATCCTGATCCCGTTGCTCGTGGTGGTCTTCGTGACTTCGACTGAAATCGCAAAGCCCGACGGTTCCACCGCTCTGAGCTTTGCCCAGTCGGGTATCTTCCGCACGATTGCGTTCTTGGCAGGCTGTCTGATGTCCGGTCTCACCGGGTTCATCGGCATGAGCCTCGCCGTGCGTGGAAACGTGCGCACCGCTGCCGCGGCCCGGTCGGGCTCCATGCCCGCTGCGTTGAAGGTCGCCTTCCGCACCGGTGGCATCACGGGCATGTTCACGGTGGGCCTGGGCCTGCTGGGCGCAACCGTGATCATC
>CAYQFM010000181.1:0-4536 GCA_964416735.1 uncultured Iamiaceae bacterium
AGCCCGAGTCGAGTGGCTGTGGGATCTGCGATGGATCACCGGATGCGAAATAGAAGAACTCCATTTCGGGCGCGACCATGAAGTTGAATCCGCGCTTGTGGGCCCGTTCGATATTGCGTTTCAGGACTTGCCGGGGATCGCCTTCGAACGGGGTGCCGTCGTGGTTCAAGATGTCACAGAACATTCGTGCGGACACGTTCTCTTCGGTAGCCCACGGAAGCAGTTCAAAGGTGTTCGGGTCGGGTCGTGCCAATACATCGCTCTCTTGGACCCGGCTGAAGCCGTCAATGGCCGAGCCGTCGAAATGCATGCCTTCATCGAAGGCGCTCTCCAGTTCGGTGGCCGAGATTGCGAACGACTTGAGTTGCCCGAGTACGTCGGTGAACCAGAGTCGGATCAGCTTGACGCCACGCTCGTCGACGGTTCGTAGGACGTGGTCCTGGAGGAGTTCCATGGCCCTTTTGTACACGCTGGGGCGCACTCAGACGTTGAAGTTGAGCGCGCGCCCATCTGGCATGGGAAGATTGTTGCGTTTCCATGACATCGATCAGGAGGGGCTGTGCACGAACGGACGCCGGATGAAGTGCTCGCATTCGTTGCTGATCAGGAATGCGAGTTCGTGGATCTCCGTTTCTCGGATCTTCCGGGTGTCATGCAGCACGTCACAATTCCTGCGTCTGTGTTGAGCCAGGACCACTTCGTGGAGGGTCACGGCTTCGACGGGTCGTCGGTGCGTGGCTTCAAGGAGATCCAAGAGTCGGACATGGTGCTTGTCGCCGATCCGAACACCGTCTACATCGATCCTTTCACGCAGCGGAAGACGGCGGTCATCCATAACTTCGTCGCCGATCCGGTGACCGGCGAGAGCTATTCGCGTGACCCGCGATATGTGGCCCGCAAGGCTGAGGCGTACCTGCGTTCCACGGGCATTGGCGACACGGCATTCTTCGGGCCCGAGGCCGAGTTCTTCATCTTCGACGATGTGCGTTTCGATACGAGGCCGAACCAGTCGTACTACTACGTGGACTCGGTGGAGGGAGCTTGGAACTCCGGTCGATCAGAAGAGGGCGGAAACCTCTCTTACAAGACGCGGCCCAAGCAGGGTTATTTCCCGGTGCCACCCATGGACCACTACCAGGACCTGCGCTCGGAGATGTCGGTTGCTCTCCATGATGTGGGCATCGAGACCGAGTTGCATCACCACGAGGTGGCATCGGGCGGCCAGGGTGAGATCGGCATCAAGTTCTCGACGCTGCTCGACGAAGCCGACAAGTTGATGACCTTCAAGTACATATGCAAGGGCGTTGCGTGGAAGGCGGGCAAGAGTCTCACGTTTATGCCCAAGCCCATCTTCGAGGACAACGGTTCGGGCATGCACGTCCACCAGTCCATCTGGAAGGGCGGTGAGCCGCTGTTCTATGACGAGCGTGGGTACGCCGGTCTTTCGGATTTGGCGCGTTGGTACATTGGCGGATTACTTCGGCATTCGCACGCGGTCATTGCGCTCACCAATCCCACCACCAATTCATACAAGCGTCTGGTGCCCGGCTATGAGGCACCGGTGAACCTGGTGTATTCACAGCGCAACCGCTCGGCTGCGTGTCGCATTCCGCTGGCTTCGCGCAGCCCCAAGGCCAAGCGTGTCGAGTTTCGATGCCCGGATGCCACCGCCAACCCGTACTTGGCGTTCGCGGCGATGCTCATGGCGGGCCTCGACGGAATCCAGAACCGCATCGAGCCGCCCACGCCGATGGACAAGGACCTCTACGACCTTCCGCCCGAGGAGTTGGCGCGGGTTCCGCAGGTGCCCGGGTCTCTCGAGGAAGCGCTGGACGCACTCGAGGAAGACAACGCGTTTCTCACGGCAGGAGACGTCTTTACCGACGACCTGATTGCAGCGTGGATCGACTACAAGCGCACCAACGAGGTCGACGCACTCCGTCTGCGGCCGCACCCCTACGAGTTCGCCCTCTACTACGACATCTGACGAGCAAGGCCGCTGACCTGCGGAAACCTGTGTGTGCGCCAAGGGGATCAGACCCTTCGTTGCGCGCCACCGACGCGTGAACCCGCGATGCCGGATCGAGAGGCCTCCTGGAACTTGCTCAGCTGGCGGACCGGGAGAAGTGGTAGGCACTCGCCATGAAATCCTACTTACGGTACGATGCTTCGCATGGCTGCGTCGAAGGTGTCGCTCAGCATCGAGGAGGATGTGCTCGTCGAGGCTCGCGAGCGCGCCGGTCGCCGTGAGCTGTCGTCGTACGTGACAGCCGCGCTGCGCCGCCAACTACAGCACGATCGCCTCGGTGACTTGCTGGCCGAGATGGAAGCCGAGTCCGGCCCAATCCCCGAGGACCTGATGCAGGAGGCCCGACAGCTATGGCGAGGTCCCGCCGTCGAACCCAAGCCCCGCCGCCGCACCGCCTGATCCTCGACAGCGGCGCGGTCATCGCCCTGTCTCGCACCGACCTCCGAGCGCGGGCCACGTTGGCCGCCGCGAGGGAGGCTGGCGTCGAGGTGTCGATCCCGTCGGTCGTGGTCGCCGAGACCGTGCGCGCCTCGGCCAAGGACGCGGCGGTCAACCGGGTGATCAAGGCCGTGGGCGAGGTGACCTCTGCTGACGAGAGCACCGGGCGCGGCGCCGGGGCGTTGCTCGGTGCTACCAGGTCGACCTCCACGGTCGACGCTCTGGTGGTCGCCTCAGCGATCGAGGTGGGAGGCGGCGTCGTGCTCACCGGTGACCCCGACGATCTCGAGCCGCTCGCGAGCAGCCACCCCGAGGTCGTGGTCGTGGCGTTGTAGCCGCTCATCCGTCGGTCGGTATTCGGGCTGGGTCAATCAGGTGTCGATCCCTGGTTGTCGAGCCACCCCGACAGATCTATGACATCTAGGCGTTACCACCAGACAAACCGCCTCGTCCGTCAGTCGGTGCCGTCTCCTTCGCTAGGACACATGATGGTTGAGCGAAGCGATTGGTCGGGGCCCGTTTCGACCAGATCATTCCTGGCCGTAGAAGACGCGTTCGACCACCTTGCGGGCACGGCGGGTGACCCGGCGGTAATGGTCACGCAACTCGCTCGGTGTCGTGTCCAGCGATCGGGCCAACCAGGTGAGCTCTTCGGACTTGGTGGGCAGTGCGTCGGTCGGTTTGGACAGCACAAGAGTGAGGCGGTTGCGTACCAACTCGCAGAAGCGGTACGAATCAGTGAGGGTGCCGGCGTCCTCGTAGGTCAGCGCACCCGCAACTGCTAGCGAACGTAGGGCGTCGATGGTTCCGGTAGCGCGCACCCCGTGCATCAACTGCAGGGTCTGGGCGGTGAACTCGATATCGGAGAGCGAACCCCTGCCAAGCTTCAGATGGAACTGCGGGTCTTCGTTGGCGGGAATCCTCTCGTTCTCGACGCGCGCCTTCACCCGACGGATGTCGCGCAACTCCGCAGCGCTCAGACCGTCGCCCCATATCTGCGCATCCAGCATGTCGAGTAGTCGAGCACCCAATTGCGGATCGCCCGCGACAGTTCGTGCACGCACCATCGCCAATCGCTCCCATGTCTGGGCAGATCCGTTCCAATAGGTTCGGTAGCCGTCGAGGTCCCTGACGAGAGGGCCTGCTTTGCCCTCGGGGCGCAGGTCCATGTCCATCTCGAAGATCCGCTCCGCAGGGGTCGAGCCGGAGATGAACCGCATGAGCCCGGTGGCCAACCTGTTTGCTTCGGTGACATCTCCCGCGTCTGAACCCTCGTAGACGAAGAGGGCGTCCAGATCGCTTGCGTACGACAACTCACCACCACCGAATCGACCCAGGGCAATGACGGCGAACGGTACCGACGGCTGAATACAGGCCAGGGCAGCGTCGAGCGAAGCCTCAGCAAGCGATGTCAGGTCACGGCCAATAGCGTCCACGTCGGAGATCCCCATGACCGCGCGCGCAGCAATCCCGAACAGGTGTCGGTCCTTCCAACGGCGTAGGGCCTCGCGCTGATCTTTGGGATCCGTTCGCCAGGAGATGGCTTCGAGGGCACTGTCCACCAGTTCGTCTCGGGGCTTGGTTGCCAGTCTCTCCTCGTGTGGAAGTCGCGGGACGAGGTCTGGGTTGCGCGCCATGATGTCGCCCAACAATCGGCTTGTGCCCGCCAGAACGCACAGGCGACGAGCTGCCTCGGGTGAATCGCGGAAGGCATCGACCAAAGACCGCTGGTAGCTGCGACCAGATAGGAGATTGCGCAGTACCAACAGGCCCATGTCCGGATCTGGCGAGTGAGACAGCCAGTCGAGCAGAAGGGGAAGCAGGTGTTGCATGAGGCGGCTGGCACGGTTGAGGCCGCTGGTCAGGTCACGCACGGCGGCCTGCGTGCGTGCCGCGTCCACAAACCCGAAAGCTGCCAGACGGTCTGCGGCGGCGTCCGGACTGAGTGTTCCTTCAATGCCCGAGAAGGCCTCAAGGAGCGGGCGGAAGTAGACCCGGTCGTGAATGGAACGGACGGTCACCTGCTGCTGGCGGAGCTCACGCTCGAGTTGTGTCCGTGCATCGCCGTC
>CAYQFM010000182.1:0-4464 GCA_964416735.1 uncultured Iamiaceae bacterium
GGCGGTCACCTTGGTCGAGGGCTTATCGACGGTGTAGCTGTATGTGGCGTTTGCGGTGATGACCCCTGCGGCATCTGTCGAGGTGACGTTGTTCGCCGTGAAATTCGAACCGCCTCCGTATGGCGAATCCTCGATGTTCCACGTGTCGACGTAACCGGACGGACCTGAGCGCGCCGTGAATGTCAGCCGGGTTCCGCCAAGCCAACCACGTTGATCAGGATCCTGGCAGTTGGTGTCGACGCTGACGGTGCCTGGCCCTACCGCTGCCGTCGACACCGCCATGCAGGCGGGTCCGAACACGCCTGTGAACACCTTGTCGGCGTTCACGGTGACCTCCCCTCGGAACCAGGTACCCGTTGCGGGAGGCACGGACACCATTGGTGTGCCTGGCCCACCGGGTCGGATTCCGTAGACCTTCCCCGATGTCGCCTCCAACATGAACGGGACGGTTGTGCCCACCAGGAATTGACCGGTGCGCGCCGAGGGCCCGAAGTATGGATCAGCTTTCCAGCTTCCCTCACCTGGAGTGGAAAACCCGAGGGCATCTGTCACGCAGTTCGGTGTCTCGTACACGGAGGACACTCCGCTCGCATCTGCGATCTCCTCGGTCGTAACGGTGAGCGCGGCACACGAGTAGAGCGGTTGGGTCCGCACCACGAGGCTTCCAGTCCCACCTCTTGCAGGCGTGCCCGCCACGAAACCCATTTGAATGGGGCCGGTTCGGTTACCGGCGATCCGGTATCCGGCAGCCGGGGTGACCACGATCGGAACATACGTGCCATCCGGGTAGCCGGTGCCGCCGTTGCAACTCGGTGCCAACCCGACCGCGATTGTCCCTGTATCACTCGGTGAGACACCCACGCTCAGCGGATAACAACCGACAGGGGTCACCGCAACGGTCGTCTGTACCGCTACATAGCGATCATCGCCGGCAAAGGCGATGGTGAGCGACTGGGACACATCGGCTGTCGACAAGGTGACGGCGCATCCGCCTTCGGCGACCACCGCTGAACAAGAGGGGCCTCCTGGAGTGTGCACGCTCACCGTTGGCGATGTCGGACCACCCGACAAACGCCAGTCGACCCGGAAAGGGTCACCGGTGACAACAGGGGTCTGGTGAACAGCGGCGCTGAGCGTCGGAACCCGCTTGGCGACGCTGGTTCCCATGCTGACCGATGCGGGCAACCAGGCCGGGCTGCCCGCGTATGTGGCACGCAGAGTCCGCAATCCCGGATTGGCCATGTAGAGCGAACAGGTCCCACCGCTGACCGGCACCGTGCAGGTTGAACCGTCGGCGTTGTCAACGACGATCACACCGGTCGCACCGATTGCCGGCGTGACCCCACCGAGGTTCACTCCCACGGTCACGGGCAGGAAGTTCCCCCACTCCACCGATGCCCCAACCGCTAACGACAGATTCATCTCATAGGGCTCGATGACCTTCGTGAGCGAAACGCTCGACGAAGCGAATCCCGGGTCAGGCAGATAGGTCGCGGTGATCTCATGGCTCCCTGGGGTCGGCCACGAGCGGGTCAGCGTTGCCTGGGACCAACCCGGTGTCGAGTCCGGGGTGACAGGAACAACAGCGAGGACCGTGGCGCCTTCGCTGAAGGACACTGATCCGCTCGGAGCCACGGTTCCGGCAGTTTGCACATAGGCAACGAAGGTCGTGTCCTTACCGGGATATCCGCCATCGAAGTCGACGAGGGTCATCGTGGTGGGCACCGCTCCCACCTCGACGGTTGTCTGGGCGGTGACAGGTTCGAGAACACCGTTACCTGGGAAATAAGCACTCAACGTGTGGCTGCCAAGCGCAAGGCCGGGTGCGACCAACGTTGCCGCGAGGACTCCTCCGTCAACCGCCAGCGGCGCCGTACCCAGAAGCGTCGCGCCATCTCGGAACGTGATCGACTCGCCGGGGACCGGGAGGGTGATGGGCCTGGTGAATGTCGCTGTCAGGGTGACGGGGTCCCCCACTGCGGGAACGGTCGGCTGCGCGGCCACCGTCATCGTCGGTACCGCACGCACAACGGTCCGGTTCACAGTGCCGCTCGACGCCGTGAAGCGGCCCGGCATGCCCGAGTACGAGGCATCGAGTTGATGCACGCCCACAGCCATCAGGTCTCCCTGAGGCCGGTAGATGGTCGCCCTGCCATCGGGTCCGATCGGCACGGTAGCCAGCACAACTCCGTTGTCCGAGAATGTGACGTCACCGAATGTCGGGGTCCGGGTCGACGGCGCAAGCGATGTCACCGTTGCCGTTATCGCAACCTCGTCACCCGCAACCGGAGAAATCGGGTTCGTGGAAACCACTGTGGCGGTGGCGGCCGCATTCACCTGCTGGAGCATTGACGCAAGAGAGCCGTCGACCTCCGGGTCACCGGAATATGTGGCAGAAACAGACACACCCCCGCCACTACCGGCCGGGATGATGGTCGCTGTCGCCCGACCGGAGCCGTCGAGTGCAACCGGACCGTAGATCGACCCGTCAGAGGTGTCGGTGAATGTCACCGTTCCCGTTGGAGTGGCGACACCGGGCGCGTTCACCGTTACGAGCGCGGTGAAGTCGACCGCTTCGCCGTTGACGCTCGGGTTTGGTGCACCGGTCACCACCACCGACGAACCCGCACGGTTCACCACGAGGTCAACCGACGCTGAAGTAGAAGGCGAGTGACTTGGTGACGATCCAAACGATGCACTGATGGCGTGGCTCCCGACCGCCAGAGATGATGTCGACACGGCAGCCTCGCCCGTGGCGCCAACCGGTGCCGTGGCAAGTGTCGTTGCTCCGTCTTTGAAGGTCACCGTGCCGGCCGGGACTCCGCCACCGGGTGCCACCGCGGCAACAACCGCTGTCAGGACCACGGTTTGACCCTTCACTGCCGGGTTAGCCGATGCCAAGAGAGTCGTCGAGGTTGGCGCCGGGGTCACTGTGTGCGACTTCGGTTGAGATTGTGCTGAGGCGTATCCGTTGGTCGATGCCAAGGTTGCCACGATCGAGTGCGCCCCGACACCGAGGGTCGAGATTGCGAGAGTCGCCGTGCCGCTGCCATCCACGACCGCGGACCCCAGCGTTGTGGGCCCGTCGGAGAAGGTCACAGTGCCCGTCGGAACTGGCGCCCCCGGAGCCGCTGGCATTGTTGCCGTGAGCATGACCGACTGCCCGTAGGTGCTCACGGCGGCCGGCGAGACTGTCAGACCAACCGCTGTAACGCCGGGTGCAACGTTCAAGACACCCGGGGTCGCCGTCGATGTGGTCACCTCAGCGCTACCCGCATAGGAAGCATCGACGCTGTAGCTACCCGGAACCAGGACCGGGCCGGACCAGGATGCAACCCCGTTTGTGTCGAGTCCCACGCAAACGGGGGGTTCACCTTCGATTGTCACCTCAACACAACCGGTGACCACGACCCCTGTTGGAGTCGTCACCGACGCTGTCACCGTCGGGGCAACCCCGAAAGGTGCGGGATCCGGCGAGACCCCAATGGTGAGAGTCGAAGACACAGGCGCCACGCTGACATCGGTCGACGTCGACGAGGGCGAGAGTGCCACATCGCCGCTGTAGGTAGCCACGATTGTGTGGGTCCCAGCACCGAAGAGCGCATCGATTGTCGCCCGGCCGGATCCGTCGACACCGGCCGAACCCAGCACAGTTGCACCTTCGGTGAAGGTCACGGTTCCACTCGGGTCTGCTGCTCCCGGAGCAACGACTGTGACGTCAGCAGAAACCTGGAGCAGTTGGCCGCTGACCGCCCCCGTCGGCGAGACACTGAGCGCGCTAGTGGTCGATGCCTGGGTGACCGTGTGATCGAGCGTGGCCGAGACTCCCGGTCCCACGAAGGCATCCCCCGCGTAGGAGGCCAGAATCGAGTGCGTGCCAACACCGAGTGGATAGGAGAAGACCGCCGTACCTGTTCCGTCGATCAACGCGGAGCCGAGAACCGTCCCGCCATCGAGGAACGCGACGGTTCCGGTTGGAATCGTGCCCGACGGAATGGACTCGACGACCGCGGTGATCGTCACCTGTTGTCCGCTGACGGAGGTCGTCGGATCGGTGAGCACTGAAACCGTGCTTCCGGCGACCGAGACGACCTGGCTCATCGATGGTGAGTCACCCGCGGCGAACGACGGTGACCCCGTGTAGCGAGCAGCGAGGGTGTGCTCTCCGACCGCCAGGCCGGTGACGGGCACGGACACGGAGCCGCTGACACCAAGCGACGCCGTCGCCACAACGGTCGCCCCGTCGAGTATCTGGACCACTCCGGTCGGTGTCGCAGATACAGCGGGCGCGTCGACAGTCACGTCGATGACGACCGGCTGGCCGAGAGCCGACGGGTTGGTGACAGAAATCGCAGAAGCGACCGTGGCGGCTGGGGTCACACTCTGGGATATCGAGCCAACTGACCCGGTGAGGTTCATATCGCCGTTGTAGGTGGCTGTCACCGTGTGGTTACCAACACCGAC
>CAYQFM010000183.1:0-4362 GCA_964416735.1 uncultured Iamiaceae bacterium
TCGCCGAAATCACACCGGTTGGGATAATCGCTGCTTCAGGCGGTCGGCTGAACCTTCGTAACGCGCTAGCACGCAACCTGATCGGTCCATTACTCGACGACGCCGACCCCTATCGGTGGGTCGGTGCCGCCCATCAAGAGCACCGTGAAGAGTTGCTGAAGAACCTCCACGATGCCGCCACAAATGGCCATCGGGGCCTGACTCGGATCGCTGTCGATGCACCCGACGGCACCACGCGGTGGCTCAGAGCAGAGACGATTCCGACCGCATCGGAAACCGGGCGCTATGTCGGCTATGTGACGACCCTGCTCGACGTGACCACCGAAACCAAGCAAACGGAAGAGCTCCGAGCCGCCCAAGGTCAGCTCTGGGATCTGGCCAACCACGACACCCTTACAGGCCTTCCCAACAGGCTCCACTTCTGTGATCGCCTCACCAACGCACTGGCCCATCAGCGCAGAGATGCTCGGGGTGTGGCGCTCCTGTACGGCGATCTGGACCGTTTCAAGCCGGTCAATGACACATTCGGCCACGGCGTCGGCGATCTGGTGCTGGCCGAGGTAGCACGACGCATCAGCGAAGTGACCCGTGAAACCGACACGACCAGTCGCTACGGGGGCGACGAGTTCCTGGTTCTGTGCGAGGAGTACAAGGACACAGCAGAGCTTCATTCCATTGCGGAACGCATCATCGAGGCGGTGAGCCAACCCATGAACATCGACGGTCGCGAGATCGAAGTCGGGATGAGCATCGGAATTGCGGTTGCCGACAACCTGATGACCAGCGAAGCCCTCCTGATGAAGGCGGATCAGGCGATGTACGAAGCGAAGCGAACCGGACGCGGCCGTGCCGTGATGGCGTCGAACTCAGCCGATCAGTGACCGCCGATCAGTAGCCACCACCGAGCTTCGAATGATCCCACGAGACGATGCGCTCGGGGACGATCTCCACGGCAACCCGCTTCGATGCCAACATCTCTGCCGCAGCATCAAGTTCTTCATCAGAAGTAAGGCCAAAGTATCGCTCGACCACGCTGCGAGCGGCCCTGGTGACCACGGCGTGATCGTCATGGATGATTGCATGCCCCACGATCTCCACACCCCGCAGTGTCTCATAGGTATCCCCCGCTTCGACCAGCGTGGTGATCCTTGGGTCCCTTCGGAGATTCAGCACCTTCTGGCTCTTGGCAAATGTCTCGAACACAGGATGTCCGTTCATGAATCCGTACCACATGGCCACGAGGTGGACATGGCCATCGGGTCCGATGGTTGCGATGTTCATGGTCCGGCGACCGTCGAGGAACTCCTCGACTTCTACGTCGGTCATCCGGATCAGATCACGTCGTTTCGCCATATACGGTCTCCGTCAATTGCTCCGCTGCGCTCAACCGGCTACGTCGTCAGACTCCCGGTTTCCAGATCATCAGGACCAGGATCACCAGGAACAGGGTGTGATTGATCCCCCCGTACATGGCGTCACGCTTGCGACGCTCCGCCAGTTCTTCGACCAGCAGTGGGTCATCACCCCCGTCGAGCTGCTCGCGGATGTCGATCATCGCATCCAGATTCGGAGTCTGGAAGAACGCCGTGATTACGGCCACCGCCGTGGTCAACACGAAGGACAACCACACCCACGTCTGCGAAAACTCCCAACCTGCACCAACACCTGACAGCGCCAGTCCCGAGATGAGGACGGCGAAGACCATGTACGCGGTCAGCGGTCGCGACATCTGCGCACCGGCCCTCATCAACTCGGTCCCGTTTGGCGAATCGAGTTTGCGCGCCTTGGCGGCGAGCATCGGCCAGACGAACGACGAACCGAAGCCGACGATCGCGGTGAGGACGTGGGCCAACAGCACGATGCGATACACGAATGAGTTGTGCGCCACCGTGGCGATGATCAAAGGAGCATTTTCCACCGCCAGAGTCTGCCACGGACTCGGCCAACTTCCTCCGTACGCGCTAGGTTCCCATGGCGTGGTTACCGACATTTCACCTGAGGTCCCGCTCACCCGACTCGGTGGTGAAACACTTCCGCTGAGCAAGTGGGCCACCACCTTCCACTTCGCGATGGTGGTGCTTGACCCGTACACACACGAGAGCGCATGGATCCTTCCCACGGCGGGTCGGATTCTTCGAGAGTTCGTCCCGTCTGATTGCCGCACGACGTTTCTCGTCACCTGTGATGACGCCGGAGCGCGGCAATTCCTGGGTCCTTGGGTCGACGAAATGTTGGTATTGACCGATCCGGAGCGCACGGCGGTCAAGGGCATGGGTCTGGAGCGCCTTCCGGCATTCGTCCATATCAATCAGGCACAGCAGATCGTGGCTGGCGCCCAGGGCTGGAACCCCACCGAATGGAAGTCGGTTGCCGACAGCCTGGCAACGTCGATGAGTTGGCAGTCACCCGTGATTCCCCAGCCTGGTGATCCCACCCCCTACGAAGGCACCACTGCACTGCCCTGACCAGTCGAGAACTCGACGTCACCAACGAACGGAACTGATCAGCGGAACTGATCAGCGGTGGCTTCAACCAGCGATTGCGCCTGTCAATGACGTGCAACCGGGACTGCAACCGGGCAGACTGGTGCTGTGTATCTGTCGTCGCTGATCCGTCGCACGCGCCCGGTTCTGATGATCGTGTTCATCGCCGCGCTTCTGGCATCGTGCACCGCGGTCGCCAGCGAAGGCATCAACAGCCCGGGTGGCATCACCACAACCAGCACGACAATCGAGGTCACGTTCCCACCGGCGGTTGTAACGGCGGACCCTGTGGCAGGAGCCACCGACGTTGCAGCCGACAAGATCGTCACGGTTACTGTGGCCGATGGAACCATAGACACGCTGGATCTGTCGGCTCCCTACGGCTCCATTGCCGGAACCCTGTCGGGAGATGAAACCACGTGGTCGAGTAGCGAAGGCCTTCGGCCTTCGACGACCTACGAAGTACGGGTTACGACGCGTGACGACGGGGGTCTCCTCGAACCCCACCACTGGTCGTTCACCACCGCTGCTCCCACCGATGTGTTCCGTGCCACGATTTCACCGGTCGACAACCAGGTCGTGGGTATCGGCATGCCGGTCATCGTCAATCTTTCCAAGGAGATTCCCGAGGAACGCCGCGCCGAGTTCGTCAAACACCTCACCGTCACCTCTACCCCGGCGGTCGAAGGCGCATGGCGCTGGTTCTCGCCCAAGGTCCTCCACTGGCGCCCGGCCGAATACTGGCCCGCTGGCACCCAGGTCTCGGTGACGGCCGCAATTACGGGCTTCAACGCGGGCGACGGCTTCTGGGGTGCCGCCGACGTAAACGTCAAGTACAGCATCGGTGATGCCCACATAAGCACGGTTGACGCCGCCACCTACACCATGACGGTCACCTCCAACGGAGAAGTAGTCCAGACCTTCCCCATGTCGGCTGGTAAACCCGGCTACGACACTCGTAGTGGAACCCACGTCATCAGCGAGAAACAGCATCTGGTGATCATGGATTCGGCAACGGTTGGCACACCCAGGAACTCACCCAACGGCTACTACCTGAAGGTGAACTGGGCAATGAGGATCTCAAACAGCGGTGAATACGTTCACTCGGCTCCCTGGTCGGTCGGATCACAGGGACGCGCCAACGTCTCCCACGGGTGCGTAAACCTCTCTGACCCGAACGCCAAGTGGTTCTACGACTTCACCCAGATCGGCGACATCGTCCTGGTCACCAATACGCCCCGCCAACTCGAACCCACAAACGGAATCGGCGACTGGCAGATCCCTTGGGCCGAGTGGGCCAACTGACAACTCGCCGGCCAACTGAAACTTCCAGACGGGCTGATGGTTCCAGGCGTCAGGTCGCAACGGCTGCCATTCTGATCACAGCGGTTGCACTACCCATATTGATTGCCGGGTTGGCAGCGCTCATCGACCATTGGCATCCCTCGGGCGACTGGGCCGCCATCGAGTTGCGCACCCGTGATGTCGGATCCGCCGCAACTCCGCTGATCGGACCGTACTCCCGGTTCGGATGGAACCACCCAGGGCCGATCCTGTTCTGGATGCTTGCAGTTCCCTACCGGCTGAGCGGTAGTTCCTCGAGTTCATTGTTGTTCGCCGCAGCAATGGTCAATATCAGCGCAGTCGCGGGAATCGGGTTCTTCGCCTGGCGTCGAGGTCGTCTCCCACTCGTTGCCATTGCTTCGGCTGGAATCGCCCTGATCATCGTCAACATCGGTCCCGGCGAAATGCGTGACCCGTGGAATCCATCGCTGACCATTCTGCCGCTGGCCCTGTTCATCATTGCCGCATGGTCCACCCATGAAGGTGATCGACTCGCGCCGGTATGCGTCGTGGTGATTGGCTCTTTCCTGGTCCA
>CAYQFM010000184.1:0-4341 GCA_964416735.1 uncultured Iamiaceae bacterium
TCATCGACCTCGACTTCATCGACAACTTCATCGGCGGTCACCGCTGCCGAGGTCTCTTCATCGTGATCGTGATCGTGATCGTGATCGTGGTCATGGTCATGGTCGTGCTCGGCCTTCTTCTCGGCCTTGGCCTCACGGCTGCGACGCACACGCTCACGACGGGCATCAGCAGCAGCCTTACCACCGCTCGCACGTCCGGTTGCTGCTTCACGTGCTCGCAGGGCATCGAGTTCGTCCTGCGAGAACCTGCTCACGATCACCGTGATATGGCTGGTGCGCTTACGAATCCGCGTGGCACGACCGCGTGCGCGTGGGCGCCACCGCTTGAGCGTGGGTCCCTCGTCCGCATAGCAAGCCGAGACATACAGCTCGTCCGCTGCAATCGAATTGTTGTGCTCAGCGTTGGCGATTGCCGACTCAAGGCACTTGAGGATGACCTGGGCAACATCGCGCTCTGCAAACTCGAGAATCTCCAAGGCCCGCGCAACCGGTTCGCCCCGGATCAAATCCAGAACCTCACGCGCCTTGTACGCGGAAACGTGTACGTAGCGAACCTGAGAGCGGACTCCCGGTCGTTCGTTGGTCTTGACGCCGAATGCCATCAGCGACGTCCCTTCTTTTCCTGACCAGCGTGGAACCGGAAGGTGCGGGTCGGTGCAAACTCACCGAGCTTGTGTCCCACCATCGACTCCGTGATGTACACCGGAACATGCTTGCGGCCATCGTGGACCGCAATGGTGTGGCCCACCATCTCCGGAATGATCGTCGAGCGTCGTGACCAGGTCTTGATCACACGCTTCTCGTTCTTCTCGTTGAGATCATCCACCTTCTTGAGGAGGTGATCGTCCACGAATGGGCCCTTCTTCAGACTACGAGGCATGAAATGAGATCCCCTCTACCGTCGCGACCCGCGGGTGCGGCGCCTACGGACAATGAGCTTCTGCGATTCCTTGGTCTTGTCACGCGTGCGGCCCTCGGGCTTACCCCAAGGTGAAACAGGGTGACGACCGCCGGATGTCTTACCCTCGCCACCACCATGCGGGTGATCGACGGGGTTCATGGCCACACCACGTGTCTGCGGACGGACACCCTTCCAGCGGTTCCGGCCCGCCTTACCGATCTTGATCAGCTCGGCTTCGGAGTTACCGACCTCACCCACGGTTGCGCGGCAGTCGATCGGTACCCGGCGCATCTCGGTACTCGGTAGGCGCAGCGTGGCGTAGTCGCCTTCCTTGGCGACAAGCTGGACACTTGTACCGGCACTGCGGGCCATCTTGGCTCCGCCACCCGGTTTCAGTTCCACATTGTGCACGGTCGTACCAACCGGGATGTACCGGAGCGGCAATGCGTTGCCGGGACGGATATCTGAACCCTGACCGCTGCGAAGCACGTCTCCTGGCTTCACATCCTTCGGGGCGATGATGTACCGCTTCTCACCATCGTGATAATGAAGAAGAGCGATACGGCAGTTGCGGTTCGGGTCGTACTCGATGGCGGCGACCGTGGCGGGAACCCCGTCTTTGGTGCGGCGGAAGTCTATGACGCGGTACTGCTGCTTGTGGCCGCCGCCGCGGTGGCGGGCCGTCTTGCGCCCGGCGTTGTTACGACCGCCGGTCCGCTTCTTCGCCGCCAGGAGCGACTTCTCCGGCTTCTTCTTGGTGAGATCCGAGAAGTCGGCAACCGTCTGGAAGCGACGACCCGCACTGGTTGGCTTGCGCTTACGTGTGGCCATCTGACTATCCCTCGAAGAGCTCTATGCTGTCGCCCTCGGCGAGGGTGACGAATGCACGCTTGGTATCCGACTTCTTGCCCTGCACCCCGGTCCTGCGGTTGCGGCGACGCTTGCCCTCGCGGTTGAGCGTGTTCACCTTCAGCACCTTCACGCCAAAGATGCTCTCTACCGCATCACCTATCTCGGGCTTGCTGGCACTGGAGTGGACCTGGAACGTGTATACGTTGCGGTCCAGCAGCGCGTACGACTTCTCACTGACGATCGGTCTGATGATGACGTCACGGGGATCTTTCACTGCTCGTCCTTTGGTTCATCTGCGGTCAGATTGAAGGAGAAGGAACCCTTCTTCGCTCCATCTGAGGCCGACACGTCGCCTGAAACCACGTCGCTGTCGTCGTTCAACTCGGCTCCGACGGGATCGCTCCCTGGCTCATCGCCGGACTCCTGCCGAGCCCTGATGGCATCTTGACGGTCCGCTCTCGACCGAGCGGCCTCGAAACGTGGATCGACCTTGTCTGCAACGCTCTTGACCCGCTCTTTGGGGTCGACGATGCGATGGGTATCGGGAGGCGGCTCGGGGCGCTTCGGCAGGTCGGCCACCAATATCACCCAGCACTCTCCGCAGCAACCTTCTCATCACCGGACTCCACCGTCTTGTCGCCCGCGTTCGAGTTCTTTGCATTCGAAGGCAGGGTGGACCGACTGAAGATCACGGTGTCCGAGCAGAGAATGTCATATGCGTTCAGTTCCCCCACCTCGAGTACATGCACCTCTTGCAGGTTCCTGAAGCTCTTGATCGCGTTGGTGTCGTCGCGCGACACGACAACGAGTGCCCGGCCCTCGACGTCAAGCGCAGTAAGCATGCTCTTGGCGGCCTTGGTGCTGGGAACGTCGAAATCCCAACTGTCCACGACCAGTACCTTGCCTTCTGCCGCCCGGTCCGACAGGGCAGAACGCAGCGCGAGGCTGATC
Source organism: uncultured Iamiaceae bacterium (assembly GCA_964416735.1). Classification (GTDB taxonomy): domain Bacteria; phylum Actinomycetota; class Acidimicrobiia; order Acidimicrobiales; family Acidimicrobilacustridaceae; genus CAYQFM01. Next base: position 2,705 of record CAYQFM010000184.1, read on the forward strand.
ATCTTCTTGGGGGTGCGCTGAGCGTACGAACGGGGTTTGGGCCCGAGTGCCACTCCACCGCCACGCCATTGTGGAGACCGAATTGAACCCTGCCGGGCCCGTCCGGTGCCCTTCTGCTTCCAGGGCTTGGCACCGCCGCCACGCACCTCGGCGCGCGTCTTGGTGCTCTGGGTTCCGCTACGGCGTGCAGCGAGTTGAGCGGTGACCACCTGGTGCATCACGGCGGTGTTCGGCTCGATACCAAACACTGCTTCGTCGACATCGACGGTTCCGACTACGCCGCCGGTAGCGGTATTGACGGTCAACTGTGCCATCACGCTTCACCCCCGGAGCGACCAGCGCCCTTCACGGCATTCCGAACGACCACCAATCCACCATTGGGTCCTGGAACTGCACCCTTCACCAACAGAAGACCACGTTCGGCATCCACCTCGACCACTTGCAGATTCAGGATGGTCACGCGCTCGCCGCCCATGCGGCCAGCCATTCTGGTGCCCTTGAAGACCCTCGCCGGGGTGGCGCAAGCACCAACCGAACCGGGCTTGCGGTGAACGCGGTGGGCACCGTGTGAAGCCTTCTGGCCGGAGAAGTTGTGGCGCTTCATGGCGCCGGCGAAACCCTTGCCACGGCTGACGGCTGTGACGTCCACCAGCTCTCCACTGGTGAGCACGTCAACGCCGATCTCCTGACCGACCTCGTAACCGTCCACGGAGTCGACGCGCAATTCCAACAGGGAGCGGCCCGGAGCGACACCCGCCTTGGCGAAGTGGCCTCGCTCGGGCTGATTCAGTTTCCGCGGGTCTTTCTCCCCGACCGTCACCTGAAGGGCCTCGTACCCATCGTGCTCGTTGGTCTTGACCTGAACGACACGAAGGGGGCTCACCTTCAGAACGGTCACGGGGACGATGCGGTTCTCATCGTCCCACAGTTGGGTCATTCCGACTTTCTCACCGACTATTGCTCTGTTCGCCATATCGGCCGGGTTCTCTCTCTAGTCGCCGGGTGTTGCTGCCCGGCTCACGCGAGCGCTCCGCACGGGTGAGCCCGGCGGAGCGCCTGTTCGGTTTTGCTGCACGGTTCCCTGTGATGGGCCTGCACAGACGTCAGTTCGAAATTCAAACGGGTCGGCCAGCCGGGATGTTCATCCCTTTACCGGACACGGGGATCACACGTTAGCGGGAAGGACCCAGGTTCACCAAGCCGAAGCCTTCACGGTGTCGAAGGCCGCTGGTGTTCCGTGGTCAGACCTGCTGAATCTTGATCTCGATGTCGACTCCCGCCGGCAGATCGAGACGCTGGAGCGAATCGACCGTCTTGGGTGTCGGCTCGAGGATGTCCAAGAGGCGCTTATGAATGCGCATCTCAAAATGCTCGCGGCTGTCCTTGTCCTTGTGGGGAGACCGGATAACCGTGTAGCGGTGCTTCTCGGTCGGAAGTGGCACCGGACCCCGAACGGTGGCATTGGTGCGGACGACCGTCTCGACGATCTTCTTCGTCGATTGGTCGATGATCTCGTGATCGTAGGCCTTGAGCCTGATCCGGATCTTCTGCTTGTCGGCCATCTGGGATACCGGTCGCTTCCTGTCGCTACTAATCGCTACTTGATGATCTTGGTGACGCGCCCGGCACCCACGGTA
>CAYQFM010000185.1:0-293 GCA_964416735.1 uncultured Iamiaceae bacterium
CGCTCCGGTGCAGTTGGGCCCGATTCGTTTACGCAACCGCTTCGTCAAGTGCGCAACTTTCGAGGGCCTGGGCAATGGGTACGAGGTCGGCGATGACCTGATTGACTTCCACACTGCGGTGGCGGAAGGCGGGGTGGGGCTCACCACCCTTGCGTTCTGCGTGGTCTCCGCTGGAGGTCGAGCAGCGCCTAAAGAACTGATCATGAGCCAGGACATCGTTCCGAGCATGACTCGATTCACCGAGGCCATCTCGCAGACGGGAGCGAGGCCGGTTTTCGTCGATGTAGACGAGT
>CAYQFM010000185.1:303-1825 GCA_964416735.1 uncultured Iamiaceae bacterium
ACGCCGGACCGGTTGCCGGAGCAGTTGGCAAGGGTGCAGGACTCGCGCCATCGAAGGTGTTCTCACCTCAGGCAATGGGCTTCACACGTGAAGCAACCGATGAGGAAATCACCTCGATCATCGACGACTTCGGTGCGGCCACGTCCATTGCGGTGGAATCCGGCGTCTCGGTGATCGAACTGCATTTCGGTCACGGCTATCTGATCAGCTCGTTCATGAGCCCCAAATTGAACAAGCGCACGGATCGGTGGGGTGGCTCGGTTGCCAACCGGGCACGCCTCGCACGAATGGTTGCGGAGCGCGTGCGTGAACGCGCCGGTTCGGCATGTGCGGTCACCGCCAAATTGAACATGGCTGACGGGGTGCCGCGTGGGCTGTGGCTTGACGAGAGCATCGAGATTGCAAAAATGCTCGAAGCAGACGGGAACCTCGACGCGCTCCAGCTCACCGGGGGATCCTCGTTCGAGGCACCCATGTACCTGCTTCGCGGCGACGCCCCGGTCGACGAGATGGCGAAGGTGTTCCCACAGCCGATGAGTCTCGGCCTTCGACTCACCGCTTGGAAGTTCATGCCGAACATCCCCTACGAAGAAGCGTTCTTCCTGCCGTTCGCACGCCAGTTCCGCGAAGCCCTGTCAATGCCGATCATGCTGCTCGGTGGCGTGAACAAGCTGGAGACTGTCAACCAGGCCATGGCCGAGGGTTTCGACTTTGTCGCCATGGGCAGGGCACTCCTGCGTGAGCCGGACCTGGTGAACAAGTGGCAGAAAGATGCCAGTCATGAAGGCCTGTGCGTGCACTGCAACAAGTGCATTCCCACCATCTACCGCGGGACCCACTGCGTACTCGTGGCGCCGGAGGACAGGCCCGGCGCCCGCATCAAGAACGCCGGCTGAGCGCAACGCCGGTTGGGATAGAGCGGCTCAGTCGACACCAGAGCGAGGCCGAGACACAGGTCGTGTCCTCTCCTAACATCGTCTTCATCAAACGGCCATCCATGGAGGCTGAAATGCCCGTCTTCCACCTCGGTGATCTCACGCTGACGAGTTCGGAGTTCAGCAACGACGAACGAATTCCCGACCGCCATACGTGCAATGGTGAAGACGTCTCCCCCGCTCTTGCATGGACCGGTGTTCCCGAAGGAACGAAGGAACTGGTTGTCATCTGTCATGATCCCGATGCCCCGCTTACACACGGCTGGACACACTGGGTGCTCTACGGAATCCCACCAGAATTGAACGGCCTTCCCGAAGGTGGCGGGGGTGAATGCACCCATGGGACGACAAACTTCGATGCGACCCGCTACAACGGTCCGGAGCCACCCCCGGGGCACGGGACCCACCACTACTTCTTCCATCTCTATGCATTGAGTGAACCCCTCGATGCAGAGCCGGGGCTGACCCGCGAGGAACTACTCGAGAGAATCGACCCGTTGATCACGGTTCAGGCGCGGTTGGTAGGAACCTACAACCGTTGACGAACGCACGGGCGAAGAACCTGTCGATACGAAACCCCGGCTGTC
>CAYQFM010000185.1:1925-4325 GCA_964416735.1 uncultured Iamiaceae bacterium
CAGAACCTCGGCTGCCCAGAACCTCGGCTGCCCAGAACCTCGGCTGCCCAGAACCTCGGCTGCCCAGAACCCCGGTTGTCCAGAACCTTGGCTGACCAAATTCACGATCTTGCGGCAGCACGTCAGCCTGAATACGACGGTTCACCCAAAAATTCGGGTCGCGTTCGATGAGCGCCTTCCGACCAACCACTCGGCGGGAACAATAAGGATCCAGATCGATGGCGCCCACGGCGCAGCGAACAGGGCCACAACAGCCGACACCGCGAAGATGGCTGCCGGAATGAGAATGGCGATGGCCACGGATCGGTACTCCTGATCACTGAGCGACATGCGCAACGATCCGTCAGATCTCAGTTCACGAAACATCAAGGCCTGAATCACGCTCGCCAGTGCCAGAGCGGCGGAGTAGATGATGACTGTGATCGGAGCGTCGGTATAACGTCCGAACAGGGCTGTCGGGAAAGGCATGAACGCGATCAGGGCCATGTAAACGAGGTTGAGCCGCATTACACGGATGGATACCGAGTTCACCGCGGCGAACATCCTGTGGTGTGCAAGCCAGTAATGCCCGATCACGACGAATGTTACGAAAAACGAGATCAGATCTGGAATCTCGTTGGTCAGTTCCTCACCGAGATTCTCGATTCTGACGGCCGGTATAACCACCGTGGAGATCAACAGGGTCATCGCGAACCCGAACACTCCATCGGAAAACCCCAGGAATCGGCTGAACTCTTCACCGCCGCGTCGGTAGGTCCCTGACGTCAGGTCAGCCAGACCATCGGCAGTTTCAGCATCCTCATCGGTGGGTAAATAATCCGCTTCGGCCACGAATCGAAGCTATCGGGGTCCACCCCCATGAGCGTGGACCCAGAAGCTGCAAAAACTCCCCCCTCACTGATTAGCACCGACGACCTTCACCCCGTTATCGTCCAGTCCGGCATTTGACGATTAATCAGCCTGATTTCAGTGGAGGTACCCAATGAGCGATGCGCCACGGCGCGCTGATCGGAATCCGACCAGCCTGTTCGCAATTCTCGTCGCATTCGCCGCATTTGCGGTCGGTGTTGCAGCGATCGTTACTGGCGGAGGCGGTTCGGGCGGTGGCTCGTCCTCGTCTGGCAAAGACCTCCCTTCAGGCCCCGTCGATGCCGCCCTTGCGGAGTGGAAGATCGACCTCAAACCTGCTGCCGTCGCTCCGGGAGAGATGGAGTTCAACATCACCAATGGTGGAACGATGGAGCACGATCTGTCGATCCTCGAGTTGGAGCAGACTTCGCCAAAGCTCGAAGCGGGCAAGAACATCTCATGGAGCGCCGGAAAGCTTGATGCGGGCACCTACACGGTCATCTGCACGATCCCCGGTCACCGCGAGCAGGGCATGGAGACCAAGCTGACTGTCGGCGCCGCCTCTGGCGGCGGGTCTTCAGACGGTGGTACCGGCAGCGGTTCGTCGTCGACCGGCGCCAAGATAGATGCGGCTGCAACCCCCGGTCCTGCTTTCACCGCAAAGGATCCTGCTGCTCCGGCGACACCGGCTGGAACTGTCCACGACATCACCTTCGAGGCCCGTGAGGCCAAGGTCGAGGTTGCACCGGGCGTGACCCAGGAGATGTGGACCTTCAACCTCCCCGAGCAGGAGACGGGCTTCCCCGGTCCGACCCTGCGCGGCAAGATCGGCGACACGTTCCGGGTGACGATCGTGAACAAGGGCTCCATCACCCACTCGATGGACTTCCATGCGAGCATGGTTGCATGGAGTGACGAGATGGGACCGATCGAACCCGGCGCAGAGCGGGTCTACGAGTTCACCGCCCACCACTCGGGCATCTTCATGTATCACTGCGGAACAGCACCGGTATTGATGCACATCGGTAGCGGCATGTACGGAGCCGTCATCATCGACCCGCCGAACCTCGCGCCGGTTGACTACGAATACGTCTTTGTCCAGAGCGAGCTCTACCTTGGGCCGGAAGGTGGCAACGCCGATCTTCAGAAAATGCTCAACGACAAGTGGGACGCTGTCGTGTTCAACGGTTACTTCAACCAGTACACGTTCCAGCCCATCCAGGTGGAGCCCAACAAGCGGATCCGTGTCTGGGTGATGAACGACGGCCCGACCAATTCCAGCGCTTGGCACGTCATCGGCACCATCTTCGACACGAGCTTCTTCGAGGGCAACTACCTGTTGCAACCCTCGAGTCCGACCCAGGGCGGCTCGCAGGCACTCGGCCTGCAGCCAGCTCAAGGTGGCTTCGTCGAGTTCGAGCTTGCCGAAGAGGGCTACTACCCGTTCGTGACCCACAGGTTCTCTGATGCCGGCAAGGGCGCCATGGGCCTCTTCCGGGCCGGCGATCCACCGCCTTTGGCGGGTGCAGCAGAGCACTGATCCGTGCTCGA
>CAYQFM010000186.1:0-4276 GCA_964416735.1 uncultured Iamiaceae bacterium
CTCGAACTGCCAGCGGTGCTCGAACTGCCAGCGGTGCTCGAACTGCCAGCGGTGCCCGAACTGCCAGCGGTGCCGGTTCGCGCAAGGCCGACGTGCTTGGTGAAGCTGTCGACCCCACTGATCAGAACGAGAGGCGTCTGGCCATTCTCAAGGCTTTGGGGGATGACACCAGGTTCTTGGTCTTCCAGGGGATCTCCAGGTCGTCGGTTCCGCTCACCACCTCGCAGGTTGCCGAAATGCTCGGCCTTCACGTCAACACTGTCCGGCCACACCTGGAACGCATGCGTGACGTGGGCCTTCTCAGTGTCGATACAGGACCTCGCGGAGAGATCGGAAGGCCGCAACACCGGTATTCGGTTGCCCCGGGGGCACCAAGAATCGGATTTGGTGAGTCGGCTTACGCTGCGCTTGCCCGTGGACTGCTGATGGCGATGACCGACGCCGATGTCGATGGTGAGGCGCTCTTTGAGGCGGGACGTGCGATTGGACGCGAAGGCGCTTCTCGCACGCCGCCGAACATGGGAGTTCTTGCAGCGCTCATGTCGGAGCAGAACCGACAGGGGTTCGACCCGTATCCGGCTGAACAGGGAGACGACGGATCGCCAGCGCGGGTTGTCAGGTTTCGGTGTCCATTTCCTGATCTTGCTGCGGCGAACCCCGAGCTGGTGTGCGGCTTCCACCGTGGAATGGTTGACGGATTGCTTGAACAGAGATCCGGCGGTGCCGTTACGTCGACGTTCTCCACGGTTGTCGATGACCCGCCGTGTCAGGTGGAGCTCGTGGCCCGATGAGCAGGCGGTTGACATGGTGAGTGTCTCTCGGGTGGGTGTTTCCCCCAGATTCGTCACCCCGGACCCTGGTTTGTCGAGTTCGTGTGGGAGATGTGGGGGTCGCCGTGATCCCGGTAGCTTTGAAGAGACCGTTGTTCATGAGGAGGTCACCCCGTGATAACCCTTACCGATTCTGCGTCCGCGAAGGTCCGCTCACTGATCGCCGCCGAAGGTGGTGAAGACCTGATGCTGCGGGTGACGGCTCGCCCCAAGGGGTGCTCGGGCTTCAACTACGACATCTTCTTCGACACCGAGATCGAACCCGACGATGTGGAACGAGAGTTCATGGGTGTGAGGGTCGTTTCCGACGCATTCAGTGCGAAGGCGCTGACCGGGGCGATGCTTGATTACGGCGAGGGCGAAAATGGCGAGGGGTTTGAGATCATGAACCCGAACGCCGGTCATGGATGTTCATGCGGCAAAGGCGGTGGCGGTCATGGCGGTGGCGGTCATGGTCACGGCGACCACTGACGTCACGGCGGCCACTGACCGGACAACGATTGGAAACCGCGTTTCCTCAATACAATATCAGGCCGAATTCCCGCAGATCGCGGTGACTCAGGCGGTGATCTTGTACAGCGCGGCTGTCAGCTCTTCACGATCGAAGGCGCTGTCTAGGCGTTCCACGACAATTCCGTCGCGGCCGGCCAGGAACAGTGAGGGTTCGAACACCAGACCGTACGAAGTCAGTGCGGGCGTAGGCGTTGCCTTGGCGATGTTCCCAACGGCCACCGCATCTTTGTAGACCTCGGCGTGCAGGAACGTCACGTCCGGATACTTGTCCCGTTGTTCGAGTAACAGGTCGAGCACCGGACCACATATTCCGGTCTGGCAGTAGGCAGGGGTGCCAATGAGCAGAGCGGTCGCTTTCTTGTCTTCGAGCGCCTTTGTAAGTGTCGGCGTGTGTAGCGGACACTCGGGATCTGCCGTGCAGATCGGTTCAACGCCTTGGTGGTCATCGGGTGTGGGGGTGTCCACCGGGCGCATCGGATCGCCGGGTTGAACCATGGCAACCTCCGATTGTCTGCCGACCACGAAGTCGGCCCCGGTGGCGTACTCACCGATCTTCGTCTTGATGGTGTAACTGCCCGGTTCGGGGAACGTGGTGCGCAGCGGATAGAAGGGCAGGGGGACGCCGTCCTGATGTCGTTTTACGGTCACCGCATCGCCGACCTGCTTGTTGCTCAGGTGGATGGTGAACTCGAGTTGATCGGGGGCACCTTCGATGACGGGAGCGCGGTCGGCGGAGCCGACCAGGAACACGAGACGCTGTGGTGGTCCGGAAACCGCGTACTCGCCCTGGATGGGGAAGCTCGTGATGAGCACCATGCGGTTGGGGTCGACCGATGTGGTGGTTGTGGATGACGTCGCATTCTTCGTCCCACCGCATGCCGCCAGGCCGACAAGGCTTGCCGCCCCCACAACGAAGGTTCGTCGGGACGGGTGGAATGAGGGTGTCATGTCTTGAAAGCTACAGGTGATGAGCGGTTCTGGAGCATCGGGCTACTGAACATCGGATCGGTGCCGATCGGCTCTGCCCTTGTGGCCGGGCTTTGGCGTTTGGCCTGTGGGAAGATCGTCGGGTGAACAAGCCGCTCGGTCCATACTCGCCCATCGTCCGTGCTGGTGACCTGTTGATCGTCTCTGGCCAGATCGGAGTGCTCGATGGACAGATGGTTGCCGGTGGAATTGTTGATGAGACCCGTCAGGCCATCGCCAATGTCGCAACGCTCCTCGCAAGCGAGGGAGCCTCGCTGGCGCAGGTGGTCAAGACGACCGTGTTTCTGAAACACATGCGTGACTTCACACTGATGAACGATGTCTACGCGGAACTGTTCGGTGATACCAGGCCCGCCCGATCCTCGGTTGCCGTGGTCGAACTACCCGCACTTGCTCTTGTCGAGATTGAGGCGTGGGCATACGCACCCCGGTAGATCTCCAATCGATCCTCAATCGATCCGCAATCGATCATTGACAACGTGGCGCTGAGTGAGGCTTTCGTGAATGGCTTGGCTCGGGTGCGCGATCTGAGCCAAGATGGCTCTCGATGGGCGAGACAATCATCATCCTCGTGCTGGTAATAGGCATTCCGGTGGGCTTCCTCATGGGAATGACCGCATTGGCTGCGCTGCTCGGCTGGATCCTCAAGGCCGAAGTCGACGCCGAATACGAGGGTACGGAGTACTTGGAACTCACCAAGTAGAGGTCTACGGCCGCTACAGATTTCGTGCGAATTCACAGCTTCGTTTGAAATTTCGCGCATGGGGTCTCCGGACCGACTAGCCTCACGGCGATATATTCCAGCAGGGCCCGGTAGCACCGACCCCGCAACACCAGAAAGAAAGGGGTCGGAAGATGCCTTCCGGTACCGTCAAGTGGTTCAACGCCGAGAAGGGCTACGGCTTCATCTCCCGTGAGGGAGGACCTGATGTCTTCGTGCACTTCTCAGCAATCGAGGGCAATGGCTATCGCAGCCTCGAAGAAGGTCAGAACGTCGAGTTCGAGATCACCCAGGGTCAGAAGGGCGACGCCGCCGCAAACGTGCGCGTTCTCTGATATCTACAGTTTCCTGATAGCAGTTTTCTGAAACTGCCTCCCTTTGGGGAGGCACTTTCGCTTATCCGGTCAGATGCTGGGCAGGTACCGGTTCAGTTCGAACTGCGAAATCTGCGACTTGTAGTCGAGCCACTCCACTCGCTTGTTGCGCAGGAACCATTCGAATATGTGCTCGCCCAGGGCCTCGGCCACCAACTCGCTGTTCTCCATTGCGTCGAGAGCATCTGAGAGTGACTGGGGAAGCGAGCGGATGCCGTCGGCGGCGCGCTCCTGGGGAGTCATCTCGAAGACGTTTGCCGATGCCGGCGGTGGTAGTTCATAACCCTCCTCCACGCCCTTCATCCCTGCGGCGAGAATCACCGAGAACGCCAGGTACGGGTTGCATGCGGGGTCGGGAGCCCGGTATTCGATACGCGTAGACGACTGCTTTCCCCGCTTGGCGAACGGCACACGAATGAGAGCGGACCGGTTGTTGCGGGCCCACGTGACAAAGACGGGTGCCTCGTAACCGTCGATCAACCGCTTGTACGAGTTCACCAGTTGATTCGTTATGGCAGTGATCTCGGGGGCGTGGGTGGTGAGCCCGGCAATGAACCCCCTGGCGATCGATGAGAGCCCATACGGGTCGCCGGCATCGGCGAAAGCGTTTTCGTCGCCTTCGAAGAGCGACAGGTGTGTGTGCATGCCAGAGCCTTGGACGCCAGCGAGTGGCTTGGGCATGAACGTTGCGTAGGCACCCTGTTCCAGAGCGATCTCTCGCACGACCAGCCGGAATGTCATCACATTGTCGGCCATCGTGAGCGCGTCGGTGTAGCGCAGGTCGATCTCGTGCTGGCTGGGGCCGTCCTCGTGGAACGAATACTCCACGGGTATACCCATGGCCTCGAGCA
>CAYQFM010000187.1:0-269 GCA_964416735.1 uncultured Iamiaceae bacterium
TCGTCCGAACAACTCGTGCGCACAGAAGAAGGACTCCGAGTTTGCTGACCATGATGATGTCGGGGACAGTTGGCTTGCTCTGCGTCGCGTGGCTGATAACTGGACCGTTACTTCGGGCTGCTCGACCGTCAACCGCCACGGCCAAAGCACCAACGATCACGCCCATTGACGCCAAGTTTTCCAATTCCCCAGCGGCACCGGTGCTCGAACATGATGGAACCCGGTTCCAGCTGGGTATCCCCGGCGACATCGCACTCGTCGCAGACTGG
>CAYQFM010000187.1:279-4238 GCA_964416735.1 uncultured Iamiaceae bacterium
TACGTCCAAGCAGCCGTGAGATGTTCGTCTTCGATGCCTGGGCGTCCGCATCGACACCGGTTGCTGCATCGCCCTTGATCGTCCTTCCCGAAGAGGTCGATATCACGAGTGCCACGGCAGATCCATCCCGTTGCGGAACACTCATCGCATCACGCCTCGATGGACAAGGCGTTGCAATAGCGATCACAAACCCTGCGCCCGAAGTAGGAGCCTCAAAGGAGTCCGGCCAATGAACACCGCCGTCGGCCAACGACGGTGGGTAGCGCTTTCGGGGTGGATCAGCTGGCTAGCCCTCTGCACGGTTGTACTCGAACGAGCAGGACGCTCACTACCGACACCTCCCGCCACGGACATCAGCTATGCACTTCGGTGGTTGATGACCGAATCTCCGACCATCACCGTGTTCACTCTCATCCGATATCTAGGTATGGCGCTTTGTGCCTACCTGATCGTGATGACCCTTGCCAATGTACTTTCGGTCGCGACGAAAATTCCGGGATTGATCCGAACGGTCGATCTTCTGACTGTTCCATCACTGGCACGGTTCATCCGAGGCTCAATCGGTATCGGACTCGCTGCTTCAACGGCCATCTCCTCTTCGGCAATCTCCTCTTACGTCTTCTCCCCCTCAATTGCCGTGGCACAAGAAACGACTCCAGCCACCCAGGTTGCAACCATGTCCGCTATCGATTCTCCAGCGACATCGGTGGATCGTTCGGCTGGAAACGTGGCAACCATGGAAGTTGTTACCGACAGCAATATCCAAGCCAACAACGGAGCTCAGGACCCCGAAACAAGAAATACATCTGGCGCCGCTGTGATGATGGTGATCCCGGATCAGCCAACAACGTCGACACCATCCAGCTCAATCACCAGCCTCGGCACGACGGCGAGTGTTTCGACCTCGAGTTCGATGCCACCAAGTTCGAACGCGTCAACGACCACAGCGTCAACAACCAGCTCACCCGCTTCACCGAAACCAAGCACGTCACCAAGTCCGGACACGCATTCGCAACCGGGCTCACCTTCGGGGTCTGATGGGATTTCACGCTATCCGGCTGACCAGACGGGCACCGAAATGGCATCGGCTGAGCCAAGCGAGGCCGCAGGGATTGATGACCTCATGACGCCCCGAACATGGACCATTGCACCGGGCGATCATCTGTGGCTGGTTTCGGCTACAACGCTGGCCGAAACCCTTGGTCACAAACCTTCCGAGACTGAGACCCTCCACTACCTCTACAAGTTGATCGAGTTGAATCGCCACGTACTGGCAGCGCCGGACCATCCCGATCTCGTCTACGTGGGTCAGGTCTTCACGCTCCCGACACCACCGGGTTGAACCGACCATAACCACGATCGGCACAGTTTCAAGATCGGCACAGTTTCAAGGTTGGCCCGACAGTGCTCAGCGCAAGGCAATGATCACCTCATTGGCAAGCAAACGGCCACGGGGATTGAGCACGATCCGATCGCCGTCCACATGGATCAGGTCGCGGAACCGCTCACGATCCTCAGCACTCAACGTGGATACAGGCACACCCTGCGCTGTGCGCAGAGCCAGGTCCAGGCGCTCCATGCGTTGTGCGTCAGCATCGAGATATTCACCAGCCGCCTCGGCTGACTCACCCCGCTCGATCGCCTCGATGTACCGCTCGGGCAACCGCGCGTTCCACCAACGGTGACCACTGCGGTGCGAATGCGCTGCACAACCGAAACCCAGGTAGTCGCCCTGGTTCCAATAGAGCTGGTTGTGTCGACACTCGTGACCCGGTCGTGCCCAATTGGAGATCTCATACCACTCATATCCGGCCGCCACCAGCAACTCGTCAGCCATGAGGTACTTGTCGGCCAGGTCGTCGTCGTCGGGGTGTCGAGCACGGTCCCGGGCAAGTGGAGTTCCGGATTCGACGGTGAGGGCATAAGCACTCACATGCGTTGGCTCCAATGAGATGGTTGCCTCCATCGTCTCACGCCACGATTGGACCGACTCCACCACTGCGCCGTAGATCAGATCGACATTGAAGCTGGTGAAACCCGCTCTGCGAACCAGGTCCACGGCTCGCACAACATTCGAGGGATCATGAGTGCGACCTAGAGACCGCAGCGTTTCGGGATCCATTGATTGCACGCCCATCGAAATCCGGTTGACCCCTGCCGCAATGTAGGTATCGAGGAGCTCAGATGTGATGGTGTCCGGATTGCACTCGACGGTAACTTCGACATCGGGCAGCACCGGGATGCACTCGATCGCTCGCGCCAAGAGTTGAGGATCGACCAGCGACGGGGTGCCGCCGCCGACAAACACCGACTGGGCCACATCCATGCCAGAGTCGACAGCCCTCTCGATCTCCAATTGCATCGCGGCAAAGTACGGCTCGATCAAATGACTGCGATCGGTCCATGTGGCGAACGCGCAGTAATCACAACGATGCGCACAGAACGGGACGTGCAGATATGCGCCGAACCCGGTGTCGGAATCACCAGGAATGAGAGTCACCGGAATTCACGAGTAACGCTGACAAGTGGCACCGGAGTCTATGGAATAACGCTGTGGGATCGCCCTGTGGACTCGAGCCATGGACTCGAGCCATGGACTCAAGCCGTGAGGCTGAGCCCGAGTTCATCGAGATGATCGCTGGCGCCGTCTACTGCAACCCCCAGGATGCAGGCAATTGCCCTCAGATCATCGGCCCGGATCGTCAGCATCTTCCCATTGAAGTCCTGACGCTGCATCTGGATCATGGTCAGATAGCGGTTCAACATATCTGCTTCCGGCCCCGAGAGATTCTCAAGCCTCTGCAGGTCGATGGTCAGGGTCTGACCGTCGCCCCGGGCCTCTGTTCCACCGTCGCCATCAAATCCGGGACCCTCGTCGGGTGGCAGTAGTTGATCAACCGGAACACCGTAATAGCGAGCCAGACGCTGGAGACGTGGCACGGATATGGCGCGTTCACCGCGCTCATACGCACCAAGAACGGATGCCTTGAACTCCTGACCCGACTTAGCCTCTACATCCTGGAGTGCAAGGTGCTTCTGTCGGCGGATGGATCGGAGCCGTTGTCCAACACGATGCAGATATTCCGCGGACGCCTCGCCCAGTTCGTTCCCCTCACCCATCGCACGCTCCACTCACTGTCCGTGACCAATAGACACTGCAAAGGTACTTGACAGGACACTCAATGTGAAGAGTTGACGTGCAGCGATGACACGCAGCGATGACAGACAACGATTACATGCAACATTGCCTGACACCGCTGGTCTTCACCCCCCAGAAACCAGGTTCGCCCGCATCGCTGTCAACAGGGCAGCCGCAGTAATTGCCGCTGTCTCCGCCCTGAGCACATGGTCACCAATTCCAATTCGGGTAGGAAGCCTTTGCATTTCGTCGTCACTCCATCCGCCTTCTGGACCGATCATCACCGCCGGATATTCAAGAGACGGTGCAGCACCACCAAGCTCAGCGGCACAAATGCCAGGGAGCGCAACTACGGCTTCAAAGCTGATCAGCTCACAAACCTCCGGCAACCAACACCGCCTCGATTGCATCGACGCCTCTCGGGCAATTCGGCGCAGGCGTGCGATCTGCTTCGGTGCACGGTCTGTGCTCCAGCGCGCAACGCTTCGGTCGGCCGTGAACGGCACGATCTTGTCAACGCCCAACTCCGTCAGCTTCTGGACCACCAACTCCGGTCGCTCGCCTTTGATCAACGCAAACGCGATCGTTATCTGCGGATCTCGACGATTGACACGGACTATGGGTCCTAGTGGCTCAAGGGCGTCTCCCATGCGAGCGCTGCGCCACGATCCAAGACCATCGCTGAGCGTGATTGCGTCACCATCACGAACCCGCAGAACCTTCGAGAGATGGTGACGGTCATCGGAGTTCAGCTCCGGTGCCGAAATATCGTCGACAAAGACGAGCGGTGACGATGTGGGTGGCCCTTCAGTCACCAGAG
>CAYQFM010000188.1:0-4220 GCA_964416735.1 uncultured Iamiaceae bacterium
AGGGGCGCATCTTGGGATTCCAGCGACGGGTGCGATGTCCGAAGTGGACACCCGAATCGAGCAGTTGGCGCATGGTCACTACTGGGGCCATTGGTGTTGCTCCTTCCCACCGGTTGAATGGAGCCAGGATCCGACATCTCAGAGAGACGACCGTGGGTGGACCCGGGCGAAATCTGTAGAGGGACGCGATGGATGGCCACCACGCGATCCGCGGTTGCGGACCGACGTGCGATTCTACGGAACTGCCACCGCGCTGACCAACCGCAGCATCGCGTCACCGCACGGGCCCCATCGGCGTTAGGGGCGTTCCGACCGCGTTGATGGTAAGCGCAGACAACCCGACGAAGTCCTCGGCGCCGGAAACGACCTCACCTGTTACCGCATCGGTCAATGCAGAAACGACACCCACACAGGTGGGCGCCAATCCCGCTACTGCCAACGACACCTCACGAGTCGTGGCGTCGGCACTTGGAATCGAGTCATGCGCCTTTGGCCCGACCAATGGCACCACGGCGTGGTTTGCGCCGGGAGCCACCGTGCGCGGCGCCGGAACAATCAGATCACCCCGTGCACCGATAGAAGTGAACCGGATCGATTCCGGTAAGTGGACTTCGGCCATCTGCGCGTTCAACTCGGAGGTCTCAGAGAGTTGGGCAATGGAAACGGAGTCCGGGTCCAGATTCATCCCTGAAACTGCTTGGATCCCATTCACGATGCTCCTACCCGTGTCACCCGTGCGCGCCGCGGCGACTGCTGTAGCGACATCGCTGCCCTGATGTGGGGAACTCAACGTGACCAGGTTCTCCACCTCGGAGGGAATCTGGCCCGAGTCTGCAAGTTGGTCAATTGCAATCCTGGCAACGACACCGCCCTGAGAATGTGCCACCACGTCTATTGGGACCCCGGGCGCAAGCCTGGATACTTCTTCGACGAGACGTGCCAAACGCTCGGCCGACTCCCGCATGTCTATCTGGGTGTCCTCCGCCGTGTAGGTGGCTACCGGGATCATTGAAAGATCTCCACCTGCCTGGTCAAGTCCAGTAGCGGGAACGCGTCCACCCGAGTACGAGAACCTCACCACATCCGCATCCGCATAACCGAGCGTCTGCGTATCGAGCCGGGCTATGGCAGCGTCCTCGCTGGTAGATCCAAGTCCTGCCACCTCGATCACGATCCGCCTCTCCGAAGGTGGAGGCGGGCTCACACCTGCGGGTGTGCAGTGTCTGCTTGCAAGAGCCCACTCGCCCATCGCCTTGGCGATCCGTGCAATATGGGTTTCGGGCTGTAGTTCCGTCACGTAGTGCTGGGCCAAGGCGAGAGTGCCGACACCGTTGCGGAGAAAGTCACCCGCCATACGGGCTCCCTCCTTCAACACCAGATCGAGGAACGAACTGCGCTCAAGACTTGCGAGAGTCTCAAGCCCTTCGTCTGCACCCGGGACAAGACGCACGACAGGCTTGGGCAAAGTGCGGTTCAACAACGACGCAGGGTCCAGATAAGTACCGTCAGGAGCGCGTACTCCGAAATGGAAGATCGGCCCCGATGTGCCGAGCGGATCACCGCGCGTCACCAGTTGGCCCACAGACACACCAAGGGTTTCGAGGAATGAGTAACTGGTCCTGAGCCCATCAGAGTGCAGCACCGTCACGTGCAGGGTTCCTGCTACAAGTCCGGCGAAGACCACCTCACCATCTCCGGCGGCATCGACCATCGCACCGGGAACGGTCATGTACTCGAGTCCCCTGTTGCCAACCGAATACGGATTTGCCGGTGGCCGGAAGGCATCGACGACGATGCCCTCGACAGGGTCCTGGTACGACACCCCATCCTGACGCGACGCACCGCTCTGGTACGAAACCCTGGCCGGTTGGTCAGCAGTCGCTGGCTCGACCGGCAACAGCGTCCAGCCGGAAACCGCCAGAAACAACACCACACACAGCCGCACTCTGATCGACTTCGACTGCAGGGACTTTGACGACAGGGACTTCGACGACAAGGGATTCTCCCCCCGTTGGAGTTGTCACGGGGGAAGAAAGGGTCTGTCGGTCCGGCTGCACTACCGGTTCAGATGCGTGACCTCGACAGAGCCGGGTCAGACGTTCTCGCGCTCCGACGCCAGGATCTTGGAACGGAGTTGAAGGACCGCCTTGGTGTGTATCTGGCACACCCGGCTCTCGGTCACACCCAGAACCTGACCGATCTCCGCAAGCGTCAGTCCCTCGTAGTAGTAGAGCGTGAGCACGATCTTCTCCCGCTCCGGAAGTGAGTTGATGGCGTCGGCAAGGATGTGACGCATCTCTTCGACCTCGTACGCAGCTACAGGCCCTTCGCCGGTATCCGCAATCGTGTCGCCGAGCGTGAGGGACTCCCCGCGATCTCCACCGACCGAGAGCATCTCGTCGAGTGCCACCAAACCGACAAATGAAATCTGCGAGAGCGTGGTCTGCAGCTGCGCGGCGGTCATCTCGAGCTCGTCGGCAAGTTCCTCGTCCGTCGGAGTCCGACGCAGATTGCTCTCCAACTTCGCGTACGCGTTTTCGAGTGCCCTTGCCTTGGCCCGTACCGATCGGGGAACCCAGTCGATGGCCCGCAGTTCGTCGATGATCGCACCCCGTATGCGTGCGATTGCATAGGTTTCGAACTTGTACCCACGTTCGGGGTCGAACTTCTCTATGGCATCGATGAGCCCGAAAATTCCGTAGCTCACCAGATCCGACTGTTCGACGTTCTGAGGGAGACCCACGGCGACCCGACCGGCCACATATTTCACGAGCGGTGAATAGTTGAGGATCAACTGATCGCGGTCCGAGCGCGTGCCGTTTGCCTTGTAGCGGACCCAGAGGGCATCCACTTGGCCACCAGCGTCTTGTTCCACGGAACTTCCTAAGCTCGGGGATGCGTCGAATCGAAAACGGAGCGGAGTCGCTCCTTGCTGACGTGAGTGTACTGCTGGGTGGTGCCGAGGTCGCTGTGACCAAGCAATTCCTGGACAACACGCAAGTCTGCACCACCGTCGAGAAGGTGGGTCGCAAACGTGTGACGGAGCGCGTGCGGACTAGTTGGCTCAGCCGCCCGATGATCGATGATCCGTCTGACATCGCGCGGTCCGAGTCGCCTACCCCTCCGATTGACGAAGACAGCGTCATCCGGGGTCTGGTCAGAAGTGAGTTGGTCACGGCCACGGTCGAACCATGACCCCAACGCCCGAGCGGCCGGGACGCCGAGAGGAACCATCCGCTGCTTCGAACCCTTCCCCCACACCACGACGACACGTCGCGCCAAGTCGACGTCATCGGTCCGTAGTCCGCACAACTCACTGACACGCAGACCGCTGCTGTAGAGCAACTCCAGAACAGCGTCGTCACGCAATCGCACCGCCGGGTCATCGTCTTCTACCTTTGACGGAGGCTGGTCCAGCAGCGTCCGGAGCTCATCGTCCCGCAGAACCCGCGGAAGCCTTCCGTCGCCACGGGGCACCGAAAGGCCAACCGTGGGATCGTCTCCAACCTGACCCGTGCGGGCCAACCAACCGAAGTAGCGACGCAACGCAGAAGCCTTGCGGGCCATCGTGCGCCTCGCATACCCGCGGGTCGCAAGGTATGCGAGGTATCGCCGCAGCGTATGTCTGTCGACTTCACTGGGCCCGGTTGCACCGAGCCTCGAACACCATTCGATGAACGACCCGATGTCGCTTCGGTAAGCGATACGGGTCGCGTCAGAAACCGAGAGAAGCGACGCCAAGAACGGCTCAGTACACCAGAGGTCACTACCGCTGACTTGCGGCGATCGAGCCAGCACCATGGTGTCAAACGGTACCGCCGAATGCGGCAGCGGAGGTGGACACGAAGCGGGTCTCGGGCTGCATGGCACTGACCACTTGTACACGGGACAGAGAGCTCAGTTCTCACGTTTGACCACCCGCTCGTAGTAACCACCCCGGTGTTCAATCCAGCCCGATGTCTCCAGAGCATCGAGAGCCAAACCGATCCCACCGAGTGCAATACCGGTGATCTCCACCAGTTCTCCCGCCGAAACCGGCCTCCACTCCATGGCCTCCAAGATCGTCTTCTCTTGACCATCGGGCACACGCCGCTTCTCCACCCCACGCGCGTTCGTTGCCGCCATGATTCCGAGGCTGTCGAGAACGTCATCCGCGCTCCTGACAACGCCACGCCCTTCGGCCAACAACTCGTTTGCCCGCGCCGACGCCTTTGCACGCA
>CAYQFM010000189.1:0-4206 GCA_964416735.1 uncultured Iamiaceae bacterium
CCACACGTTCGCCAGGTACTCACCGCCCCACTTGAATGTGCCCGAGTTCAGATCCGCTCCGGTCGCCAGCGGTAGAGCCCGCCCCACATCGACGAGATCGGGATCTGAGATGCAGTAGATCTTGTCCGCACCAGTAGCGATCCCGATCCCAACTTTTGTTCGGGTGGTTGCATCTACGAGCGGACCGAACTTGTCGGTCAGGTGCTCGACTAGTGCGAGCCGGGCCGGGCTTCCTGCGGGCCAGAAACCGTCGCCCGAGAACCAATGCGGCAGACGGTGCCCCACGAAACCTTGACCAGTAGTAGTCGTCTCGGTTGATGTCGCCCACAGCGTGGCGTCGGCCGCTCCTTCGGGACCGAACCCTTCGTTTGTGTCCAGAACGGTGACGGGTCCCTGCTCGGTGCGGGAGATGACGGTGATGGCCGGGTAGGCCGAGACCTCAGTTGTGAATGCATCGACGTCGTGCACGGGCCAAACGTGTTCGACCGCGAACTGGGCCGAGACCAACTGACGAAGCGGACTTCCATAGGAGTTGCGGAACCATCTGTCTGCGCAGATGAAGCCCAACGTTCCACCCTCGTTCAGCGAGAGCAGGGATCGTTCGATGAACGGCACGTAGATGTCGGCCCGCCCAGTCATCGTCGACCACCGTGACCGGTACGTCGCGGCAACATCCGGGTCGAGATCCTCGATCCTGACGTATGGGGGGTTGCCCACCACAAAATCCGCACCGAGCTGAGAATCTTCCAGCCGCCATCTCCGACTCACACCCGTCGGTTTGAAGCATCGACGAGACCAGCACCCTCGACTCCTCGACGTTCTCCAGTTGCAAGTCAAACCCCTGGATACAGTCACCCAACCCAGCATGAGAGATCCCATGTCGGGTCGCAGACGCAAGGAGACGCTCAAGCACGGGACCAAGAAACGCACCGGTGCCACATGCCGGTTCCACCAGAACGGCACCCGCCAGGTCCCTGTTGGCCGTGTACCCGACGAGATCGAGAATCACTTCGACGACCCAGCGGCGCGTGAACACCTCGCCGTGGTTGCCGATGCGAAGCGCCGTCGCCATAGGCGAAGCTTACGGACAACCGCCCGCTCCGCCCGAACAATCCCTCTACGCAGACACCTCGCAGACCAGACCCTGTTGGCGCGGCGCCTAAGCAACGTGCCTCACTTGCCGATGGTGCACCATCGACTCCTAGCCATCCCAAACGCTAGGATCTCGAACAAACGTTCGTCACGGTGATCAGGAGGCCCCGTGTCCCAAAAGTCCAGCATTGAATGGACCGAAGTCACATGGAACCCGACTACCGGATGCGACCAGATATCTCCTGGGTGCGACAACTGCTACGCCCTCACCCTCGCCAAACGCCTCAAGGCGATGGGCGTCGCGAAGTACCAGCTCGACGGAGACCCTCGCACCAGTGGTCCTGGCTTCAAGCTCACCGTCCATGAGGATCTGCTCGAGCTCCCCTACCGGTGGCGGACGCCCCGACTCGTGTTCGTCAACTCTATGAGCGACCTGTTCCACGACGAGGTTCCTGAAGACTTCATTCATCGAACCTTCGAGGTCATGGCGGATACGCCACGCCATACCTACCAGGTTCTTACAAAACGGTCGAAGCGTCTGTTGCGACTCGCTCCACGCCTACCTTGGTCACCGAACATCTGGATGGGCGTCAGCGTCGAGAACGCTTCCTACCGATTCCGAATCAACCACCTGCGCAAAGTACCGGCCGCTGTACGCTTCGTTTCCGCTGAGCCCCTTCTTGGCCACCTCGGCCATGTCGATCTTACGGGCATCGAGTGGTTAATCGCGGGCGGCGAATCAGGCCCACACGCCCGACCTATGGAACTCGCCTGGGGTCGAGATCTGCGCGACGAGTGCATCCAGCAAAACGTCAAATTCTTCTTCAAACAATGGGGTGGACGCACTCCAAAAGCGGGAGGCAGAGAACTTGATGGACGCACCTGGGATGACATGCCTGTATATGCCGTAGGTTGAGCAGAGGTGTCTGCCAATACACAATTTTTCGGTCAGCAGAGTCCGCAAGCAGTTCTAAAACACGGCATTCTTGGACGCTATGCACAATATTTCGCTGGGCCAGCCGCCACCGCCACTGACGGACGCGTAGCATTCATTGATGGATATGCTGGGGAAGGTCGCTATGAAGACGGCACCGAAGGGTCGCCGCTCCTCATAGCTTCCAAGCAGAAGCCACTAGAAGCCATTGGTCGCACTGCAAAGCTAATTTTTATCGAATTGAACGATGAACGACGTGCCAAGCTGGAAACATCACTTGCCAACGCAAATGTGACCCTGGACCGCATCATTGGCGGGGATATAGAAGCGGTCATCGATGATATTCTCGCTGAATATTCTGATCACGCGATTTTATTGTTCGTTGACCCATTCGGGCTTGCATTCAAACGAAGCACTCTCGAACGCATTCTCAACCTGAGCAAGCAGGGCCGACCAATTGACGTCCTATTTCATTTCAGTCTCTCAGTCAAACGATTAGCGACAGCAGCGCTCAGCACATCGCCTGGAGCACCGAAGCTTGCAATGCGAGTAGATGCAGCGCTAGGTGATGTGGATTGGCGGTCCAAGTTTCATCCCGGAGCTAACACAGGAGCAGCTACCCAAGCAGCGCTCGAGATCGCCACCGCCTTCGGACAGGCAATTACACAATCCACCAAGGTTTCCAACATCAGCATCCCAATTAGAGCTCGTCCCGGACAAGACCCTCTATACCTGATGATGATGTTCTCACGTTATCCCGGTGCGCTCTGGACATTCGCTGATATAGCAAGCACAGCCCACGCCGATTGGTGGTTCTTCGGACTTGCGGGGGGTGTAGGCGGGCCGGCGTGGTTGGGGCTGGCGGGTGACGGGTCCGCGGGCGCGGTACAGGGGCTCAACAGAATCGGAGGTTCTTGACACCGTCGATCCGGGAGAGTCCCTGTGGAAACTGATCCTACGCGCATGTGTGAAGTGCTCGTTGGTCTGCCTGATGTTGATGTTCTCGGCGTGACCGAACCCGACACGGACGGGGCGCCGCTGCTGGTCGAGGTGGCTTCTCGAGCCAATCAAGGTTGGTGCCGCGACTGTGGCGTGAAAGCACGCCTGAAGGACATCACACCGGTGGTGCTGGTGGACATGACCTGTTTTGGACGGTCGGCCCGGCTGGTGTGGCACAAACAACGTTGGTGGTGCGCCCAGCCCGAATGTCCGGTGGGGTCTTGGACGGTCACCGACCCGCGGATCGCAGCCCCGCGGGCACGGCTGACGGATCGGGCAGCCAGGTGGGTGACCCGCCAGGTCGGTGGCGGGGACCGGTCGATCGCGGATATCGCGGACGAGTTGGGCTGTGACTGGCACACCGTGATGGACGCCGTTCGCCGTTACGGCGAAGCGTTGTTGGCCGCCGACACGGCCCGCTGCGACGGTGTGGAAGCGCTCGGGTTGGATGAGACCCTGTTCGTTCGTCGTGGCGCGAAACACCTGAAATCGTGGGCAACATCAGTTGTTGATGTCGGTGGGAACGGCCGGGATGCCCGTCTGGTCGAGGTGATCGAGGGACGCACCGCGAAGAAGGTGTCCGTGTGGATCGACAAGCAAGACCAGACCTGGCGAGACGAGATCCGTTGGGGGACCTTGGACATGTCCGGCCCCTACCGCAAGGTGTTCAATGACTCGCTCCCGGCCGCGGTCCAGGTCGCGGATCCGTTCCACGTGATCCGCCACGCGAACCGCAAAGTCGACCAGGCACGCCGCCGGGTGCAGAACGACACGCTCGGCCATCGGGGCCGCAAGGACGACCCGTTGTTCCGGTCCCGTCGTTTGTTGACCAAGGCCCATGAACGCCTCGACGACAAAGGCGAGCAGAAGCTGCTCGGGTTCCTCGAAGCGGGCGATCCCAAAGGAGAAGTGCGCATGACCTGGCACGCCAAGGAGACCCTGAGAGGCCTCTACCAGCTCGTCGACCCCGACGAGGCCACAAACTACCTGGACGAGTTCATTGATGACGCCGCCGATGAGTCGATGCCCGAAGAGGTTCGTTCTCTGGCCGGCACGTTGAAACGATGGCGGAACCAGATCTTGGCGTGGCACACCGCGAAGGTGACCAACGGACCGGCGGAGTCGATGAACAACCTCATCAAGAAGGTCAAACGGGTCGGGCACGGATTCCGGAACTTCAC
>CAYQFM010000190.1:0-4198 GCA_964416735.1 uncultured Iamiaceae bacterium
GAGGATCGTTCTGGCCCATTCCATTTCAGACCGCGAAGCCAACTGGCCCGGTGCAATGGCTGATGCCCCCATGGCAACAAGGGCTGGCGTATTGGGCATTGCCCGCACCACCGGCACGGACCCTCCGAGTGCGACTTCCAGGGTCTCCGTACCAACCCCGGCCGCAATCGAGAGCACACGCCGGACTCCAGCCTCGGCCAATTCCGAACATGCGGTCTCTACATCGTGAGGCTTGACCGCAACCACCGCATCGCTGATTCGGCCACGGACCATTGCGACCGAACCGACCACCTCGACACCCGGAAACATGCCGCTCAGTTCCTGGCATCTCGAATGGATCGTCTCGACAATTGTGATCTCGGCCGGTTTCGCCCACTCAGACCGGAGGAGTCCCCCCACCAGCGCTTCACCCATCCGACCCCCGCCAACGACCACAAGGTGTTTCATGCGCCTGACGATACCGTCATCCCGCCGCGACCGGTGGCACTGAATCCGGCCCTCGCTCGGGACGGCCGGAACCGGGTTGTCGTCCAACGAGCAGAAGACTCACGAACATGAATGTGGCAACGGCTGCACCGATCAGGAAACTCGTCGACGCAGCAACGTGATCGAGGCTGAATCCAAAGATGATCGGCCCAATAGTCTGTCCGACTCTCGCCGCTGCCACCCACAGAGCCATCACCGCACCCCTCGACACATCGGGCGAATGAGCAGCAACCGTGTCCTGAACGGTAGGAACCGTCGTGCCCTCCCCCAGCCCGTAAACCACAGCACCCCCGACCAGCACCACGAGACTCATGGTCAGACCGATTGTCATGAACCCCACAATGAACAACACCGATGCGGCCAACATCACACGACGCGTTCCGAACCGGGTCCGCATCCTGGCCAATAGGAGAGCCGCCACCGTGGACCCCAGAGCCGGCGCCGCGAGGACAACCCCTCGCACCCCAGCACTGAGATCAAACTGATCCTCGAGCATTATCGGAAGAACCGTCAGATACAGGCCAAAAATGAGAACGAACAGCATGAATCCCCAGCTGATCGATCCCCAGACGGCCTTGTTGCGAATCACCACCGACACCTGTGCCAACTGCTCGCGCAACGTTGCGCCCGACGGCGCGACGCTGTCGGGAACTCGCAACCAGACGAACCCTGCCGTCACGAGGGCAAGGCCGTACGGGACGAAAGAAAGCCGCCATCCGCCGATCTGGCCAAGGATCCCTCCGACCAACGGGAGCACAGCAATCGACACCGTCAGTACAGCCGCATTCCAACCAATCCGACGGGTCCTCTCTTGCCCTTCCCAGTTGTCGGCAATGGTCACCACCGCCAGGTTCACAAGACCGGCGGATCCGATTCCCTGAACCAAACGCCACACGAGCAACATGGTGAAAGATGTGGCCGCAGCGGCAGCCAGGCCGCTGATCCCGAATATGACACGACATGGAGCAAGTACCTGACGCCTGCCGATTCGATCAGCCATCAGGCCGATCAGCGGCGCCACGAAGATTCCGGGAAAGGTCGCGGCGGACACAACAAGCCCCGCATTGGTTTCCGGCACCTCGAAATACCTGACGATGTCGGGCAACGGTGCAGCTATCAGAACGTTGGCAAGAATCCCGCTGACAGTGATCGAAAAGATCAGCACCATAGACGGTTTGCTTGATTGCCCGCCCGTGATTTGGCTGCTCGCGTCAGGGGCCCCGGAGCGACTCATCCCCATCCCCTTCCCCAAGTGAACGGTGTCCGAGGCGCTCCGGGGCCCAACACGACACTAGCATCCACTCACATGAAACACAAGGAAATGTACTGAAACCGACTCATCCCTGTCCGCCGAGTCTTGTGGCGAACCCGATCCGCAGCGCCGGGCGGAAGCACTGCTCGACATACGCATAGAGAGACCCGAGAATGCGATCCAACTCGCCCTCGTCCACCGTTTGAATGGGAACCCTCCCAACCAAGAACACGGCGCCTTCCTCACCGATGGCAAATGCAACACCATTGAAACCCATGTTCCGGCGCAGAAGATGTTCATAGAACTGGGTAGCATTTTCTTCCGGAGCCGGCACGACGTAGGTCTCGTAATGCAGAGTCCTCTGGTGCAGGGTGAACCAGACGGCGGAAAAATCCTTCTCTTCACCAGCAACGCGGACAATCCAACGCTTTGCAACCTCGATTGAACCGGCCTGCTTGTCAACCCCGACCACCACCGGATTCGATTCCAACTGCTCCGCCAACCACATGTCGACCAGGGTTTCGACACGTTTCAAGTCTTGCGGAGGTGCAAGGTCGTCCATCGAGGCCGCCTACCGGCAGGAAACCGGCGACTGGACTGTCAGGTCCGAATAGACGCGCCGCAGCCGAGCGGCGCTTGTGGACCAGGTGTATGAGCGAGCCCTTGTCGAGGCGGCAACTGACATGCGTCGCGCAAGGTCATCGTCTTCGATGATCTGTCGAATGTGGCGTGCGAACACGGCCGGGTCACGATCGTCTACGAGAAATCCGCTCGTTCCATGATCCACCAGAGACACGAGGCCGCCCACTGCCGCGGCCACAACAGGTGTGCCACATGCCGATGCTTCCAGCGCTACCAGGCCGAAGGATTCGGACCTGCTTGGCACCACCACCACGTCGGCAGCCCTGTAATAGGTGGAAAGGGCCTGATGGGCCTGGGGGGCGACGAACTGGACCCGATCCACCAGACCAAGACTCTCAACAAGCATCCGGACGTGTTCGAGTTCGACCGCACCCTGCAACCCGCTCGGGCCGCCCACGACCAGAAGCACCGCTTCCGGGTCACCCTGTTCGGCGAGAGCCTCGATGGCAACACCGACACCCTTCAGGGGCTGGATCCTTCCGACGAACAACAACACCGGGTGATCGCCAAGGTCCAACACCCTGCGGGCAGTCCTCTTGTCGCCAGGCGAGAAACAGGCATGATCAACCCCGGGAGGCACGACCTCGATCCGCTCGCTTTTCGCACCGTAGAGAGTGACGAGTTGGTCAAGTTCTGTCTTGCACGAAGCGAGGATCAGATCCGAACATCCGATGATCTCAGCCTCGGCATCGATCCGAAGCGCAGACTCGTCTTCACCGCTCTCCGCCTTCACGCGCGCCAGCGTGTGGAAGGTGGATACCAACGGCAGGCCCTTCTCGTGTTTGAGCCGATGTCCGGCCAATCCGGACAACCAGTAGTTGGCATGCAGGGCATCCACGCCCGAACCATCTTCGAGGTGTTGACCCACACCATCGGTGAACTCACCCACAACCGTGAAGAGCCGTTCCTTCGGAAGGTCGGCGGGGCCGGCTGGAATGTGCACGACCTTGAAGCCAGGCTCCACCTCGACCTCATCGGGTAGGTCGTCATCCCAACGGCGTACGTAGACGGAACAATCGACGCCAGCTTGGGCAAGCGACGAACCGAGTTCACGCACGTAGACGTTCATTCCACCACCGTCGCCGGTCCCGGGCTGGGTCAGCGGAGAGGTGTGCATGGAGAGGACTGCCAACCTTTGCACGCTCTACCTAACCCTGATCTTCGGTTTCAGATTCCTGAGACGCCGATGGGCTCCCTCCGCCACCAGCAAGAGCGTGCTCGTCGGTGAAGGTCCGATAGATGTGGACAAGGGTCTTCTTCTGCTCTTCAGTGAGCATCGGGTCACGGCGGATCTCACCGATGACATCGACACGGTCGCCATCAGGTTCGTCGAGGATGCCTGCACGGACGTAGAGGGTCTCCGCGGAGATCGACAAGGCGGTTGCGATCTGCTGGAGGATCTCGGCGGACGGCTTACGCAGGCCACGTTCTATCTGACTCAGGTACGGATTGGACACTCCAGCCATTTCAGAGAGTTTCCTCAGCGAGAGTTGGCCAATCCCACGCTGTTCGCGGATGTACTCACCCAGTTCACGCCAGCGCTTATCTATCTCGTTCACAGGATCCATTGGGGGGTCATCAATCGGTACGTAATAAATCGGTAGGTATCAATCCAGCAACGACTCGACGGACGCCTCACCACTGCGGTAACGGCGTGTCAGGTCAGCCTGAAGCACGTCGATGCAGTCGTGGAACGCCCGCCGGCGCACCGAAATCCTCTGTTCCAACGATACGAGAGCCTGCGAAATCGATTCGAGCTCATCATCCGACATCGTGGTTATCTCCGACAACAGAGACCCTCCGGTCAACGAATCCAGT
>CAYQFM010000191.1:0-4197 GCA_964416735.1 uncultured Iamiaceae bacterium
TCTTGGTGGTGAGCCGATCCGTGAACCGATGGTTCACTACGGGCCGTTCGTGATGAACACCCGTGACGAACTCGCCCAGGCGGTCGATGACTATCAACATGGGCGGATGGGTGTCGTACCTCCGGGTGCACTCATGCCACACGTGCCACGAGGACGCGGATGACCAATCGGTTATTTTGTTGCTCCGCTGGGACACCTAAGCGCTCCGGAAGCGGACTCTAATCGAGCCGCTAGTAGCACTTAGCCAATAACTGCTACTACGATGCTTTCGTGGTGGCAGATCCGCAGACGAATAACCATGAGAGCGCGGTCGGTTGGCCAGCGCTGTCGTATGAGTCGGTGCCGTGGTCGCTACCTGAAAACGTCACCATCCCTCGCAGCCGCCGAGCGGCCCACTCCGGATCGTACGAAGCCGCTGTCTCTCCTGCCATCGCTGGGCTCAACGTCCCACTTGGCAGTGAGACGCTGGCACTCACGGACGAGGCCTCGGCCGAGATCGCCCGCTTCGATGCCGAACTAGGAGCGGGCATTGCTCCCTATGCGTCGTTTCTATTGCGTTCGGAATCTGCCGCCTCGTCGAGAATTGAGAACCTTACGGCGTCGGCCAAGGCGATCGCGCTGGCTGAGTTGGGTGATCCCACGAGGCACAACGCCGCGATAATTGTTGCGAACACCAAGGCCATGCAGGCTGCGTTGGCCCTTGCCGACGGCCTCGACGAGCAAGCAATCCTCGACATGCACGAAGTGCTCATTGGACCGTCGCACCCTGAATGGGTCGGCCACTGGCGCGTCGAACAGGTCTGGGTGGGTGGAAGCAACTACGGGCCACACGGCGCGCCATTTGTCCCCCCTCGTCCCGAGCGAGTTCCGGAGGCGATGGGCGACCTCGTTGCCTATATGCGCCGCGACGATATCCCGGCATTGGTCCAGGCAACGATTGCACACGCCCAGTTCGAGACGATCCATCCCTTTCCCGACGGCAATGGCCGGACAGGCCGAGCGCTGATTCATTCACTGCTGCGGGCTAAAAGGCTCACCAGGACAGTGGCCGTGCCCATCTCAGCTGGGTTGCTCAACGACATCGATGCGTACTTTGTGTCGCTCACTGCCTACCGCGAAGGCAACCCCACCACCATCGTCGAGCTGATTGCTGAGGCATCGTTGCGAGCGGTAGACAATGGTCGGAACCTCGCATCGAATCTCCACGCCATCCGTGAAAGCTGGAACGAGCGGATCACGGTGCGTCGAGGTGCCGCCGCCCACGGGCTCGCCGACCTACTGATCCGTCAACCGGTGGTGGATTCGCCCCTCGTGCAGCGTGAACTCGGCGTCGCCGCCACCAACGCAAACACCGCCATCGATCATCTTGAGGCGAAGGCGATCCTCACCAAGGTGTCAGGCAACCATCGCCACAGGAAGTGGGCCGCTCTCGAGGTGCTCGCGGCGCTCGATGCGTTTGCCGAACGCTCAGCAGTTCATCAAACATGGTGCGACATGCAGCCGCGTCGGGAGGCGAGAGCGGGTCGTCGAGAAGTGCCTGAAATGCAAGGTCAGGGTTGCCGGTGAGGGCAGACTCGACGACGAGGTCTTGAAGCGCCACCTGGGTGGCGATGTGTCCGGCGATGGGTTCCTCTATCGGTGGCATCCCATCGGGGTGGATACCGTCGCCGTCAACGGTGGCGCCGACCTCGACGATTGCCCCTTCAGCGACGTTGGGTAAGTAGCCCCAATTGGGAACGTTCACAGCGACAACCTGTGTCGAGATGCCGGTCCAGAGTGCGGCAATGATCGGGATGACTTCTTCGAGGCTGTGGCGCACCCGGCGAAGCGGAAGTGGTAACCGGGTGTCGGCCACCCATGTGGAGAGACGCTCTGTGCCACGATCGACACCTTCGTAGATGTCCACCGGCACCGGGTGATAGGCGGCAACGTCGCGGGCGAAGGGCAGGTATTCGCCGATGTGGCTGTCGATCGAGCAGGGCACCAACCCGTATTCGCGGACCATGTGAGCGACGAGCGGTGAATAGAACTGGTCGGCCAACGCGGCGGTGGGCCACCAGTGAGATGCGGCCTTTGCTGCGGCTGTTGCCATGGTGCCGTAGTTGAAGAATCTCTTGGAGAAGAGGTCACGTACCCGTGGGAGCAGGTCATCTCCGGTGGAGGTGTCACGCATTTCGGTGAAGAAGGTGAAGTGGTTGATCCCCGACGCCTTTGCCTCTATGCGTGATGGGTCGATGCGGAGCAGTCGAGCGAGCCGGTGGATTCCGATGGGCATCTCGTGGCACATTCCGACGTTGCGGATCTTCGTTGCGCGGTTGATGGCGAGCGTGACCCGACTCATTGGGTTGGAAAGGTTCACCATGAACGCGTCAGGGCAGTGACGCTCGATGTCTCTGCAGATACCCAGCGTTGTGTTGATGCTCCGAAGCGAGTGGAACACGGCACCCGGTCCGCCGTTCTCACCGGTGATCTGTCGGGCGCCGTAACTGTGGGGAATCTCGAAGTCCTCGCGCCAGTGTTTGAAGCGGCCGATCTCTGCACTCACGATCACGAAGTCGGCTCCATCCAGAGCGCGTGCCGCATCAGTCGTGCGATCGAGCTCGACGGGTGTACCGGCAGCGGCATTCAACTTCGAGGCAAATCGATAGGCACGGGCAAGACGTTGCGCGTCGATGTCGTGAAGGACCAACCGGGCTCCAGCGAGGTCGGGTGTGCGGATGACGTCGTTGGCCATTGTCGGCCCGAACGACATTCCACCGGCGCCGACGAGTGCGATCTTCGGGCCGTTACCCGCAAGACGAGTCACCGTATCGTTCCCGCTCTTCTAGGGAACCTCCGCGCAATTCGCGAACTCGGGTCTGCGGGAAAGCGTTCGAGGAAGCTGTTCTGTCCGATGATGGTTCCGATCAGCACCAGTGATGAGTCGGGCTGAATTGCAGCATTGGGATCAGGGTTGGGGGTCGTGTGACCGTCCCGTGTCACCGCAATTACGTTGCAACCGGTCAACTCACGAACCCGGGCCTGCACCAGCGACTTACCGATCATTGCCCTGGGGAGAGGCGACGAGAAGATCTCGAGGCCCTCGGCAAGCACCAGGGCATCGTTGTCGCCCAGGCAATTGAG
Source organism: uncultured Iamiaceae bacterium (assembly GCA_964416735.1). Lineage (GTDB taxonomy): Bacteria > Actinomycetota > Acidimicrobiia > Acidimicrobiales > Acidimicrobilacustridaceae > CAYQFM01. The sequence goes on from CAYQFM010000191.1 coordinate 3,124, forward strand.
AATCTCGGTTGCGCCCAAGGATGCATACGAGAGTACCGAATCGGCGCCCGCTCGGTTCAGGGTTGCCACGTTGCGATCGTGATTTGAACGGGCGATCACGGGCATGTCGGGTGCGATCTGGCGACAATATATGGTCAGGTAGATGTTGAAATCGTCGTCGTGTGTGGTGACGAGAATGGCATCCGCCTCGGTCATGCCCGCCTGCTCCAATACCTTCCGGTCTGATGCATCGCCGAGCACATAGAGGTCGGGATCGCGGATGCGGTCGGGCCGCACCTCGATGATCTTGCACCCGATGCCCTCGCTGATGAGCGCCGCCGCGGCGGCGCGCCCGACCCGCCCACCGCCGACGATGACCAGATGTGATGGAGCAGTTGTTTCACGACCGAATGCCTTGTCGTAGTCGTCGAGTTGTTCCCGCGAGCCCACCAGGATCAGAACGTCGAGTGGTTCGATTGCGATATCCGGATTGGGAATGGTGAACTGACTTTGTCTCCAGATGCCGGCGATGTTCACCTGACAACGGTTGCGAAGGTCCGTGTCCCGGATGGTGCGTCCCACCAGTTCCGTTCCATCAACGGCAGCTTCGGCGACCAGGAGGTCGTTGAATGATCCGATGATTCTGGTGCGTCCATCCCGACCAAGTGCCCGGCGGGACATTGCCTGACCCAGCAACTCGCCCAGTTCGATGATCGTGTCGCATCCGGCTTTGGTCAGTATGTCGACCGCTGTCTTGGATGAGGCGGTGGCCACGGTGGTCACGTTCGGATCCAGTTCGCTTGCCGTGAACACGATGTTTGTGTTGGTCATGTCCGACTGGGTTGCCACGACCATGGCTGAATGCGAGGCCCTTGCCGCCTCGTAGGTCGAAGGGTCGTCCAACGGTCCTAGCATCACGTTGTAGCCGCGCTCGTCGAGGGCGATCGCCTCATTGGGGTCCGGGGTGATCAACACGTACTTCATGTGGATCTTCTCAGACCGCTTGATGACCGCTTCGGTTACCGAATCGAGTTGCGTGAGAATTATGTGTCCGTCGTAGCTGGAGTCGAGCTTTCGCCTGGTTCGGTTTGCCTC
>CAYQFM010000192.1:0-4136 GCA_964416735.1 uncultured Iamiaceae bacterium
GACGCATCCGCGAGAGCGACTACGGCAAGCTCGCCACCTTCGTCGGCAAGCTCGCCCGGCACCGCCGCTTCACGCTCGATGTCGACCTCGTCGGAGGTCAACTCCGGACTCAGAATCTCATCACGCAAGGTCGCTCACCACCCGAATCGCCTGTCGACGAAAACCATTACGACACCGCCAGGCGTTGCAGAGCCTCACGGAGCAGGCGGGAAGGATCTCCCCCGTCGGGCAAGTCCCTGACCACCGCAAGGATCTCGTCGTTTCCGTAGCCGAGGTTCGCGAGTGCATCGCGAACATCGCTCAGCGCAGAAGATGCGTCGCCGTCTCGTCTCGCCAGTCCCGTCACCGAAGTCACCGCATCACCCAGTTCGGGAATGTCCAGCTTGGATTTCAACTCGATAAGCAGACGACTGGCTGTCTTCTTGCCGACACCCGGCACCAAACAGAGCGAATCGAGATCTTCATCGAGCAGAATCTGCTGCAGTTTTGTCGGGGTGTGGACCGCCAGAATCGCCAGCGCCAATGACGGCCCAACGCCGTGGGCACTCAGGAGGGCCTCGAAGCAGATCCGCTCATCCCGGCCCACAAAGCCAAAGAGAGTCTCGGCATCCTCGCGTACGTGGTGGAACACATAGGCGAATACATCCGACCCGGGTTCGCCCATGGCGGCAGCGGTGGCGGGTGTGACGGTGACTCGATAGCCGACGCCAGACACCTCCACCAGCACCGAACCATCATCCCAACGTTCCAGAAACGTGCCGCGAAGGGATCCGATCACGCCAAAGACCCTCTCATCGACCTTCTCATCGACATCCTCACCGGAACTCTCATCGGGCGGCAGCCTGCTGCGCGCGCTGAAGAGGAGCGACTGCCAAGTGGCACAGCGCCAAGGCTGCCGCATCCGCCGCATCCGGGGGATTCGGGATCTGTGCCAACCCGAGCAGTGTCTTGACCATCACCTGCACCTGTTCCTTCGAGGCTCCGCCCCAACCTGCAACTGCCTCTTTGACCTGATTGGGTGAGTACTGGATGACCTCACAACCTCGGGTCGCGGCTTCCGCCATTGCTATTCCGCTGGCTTGCCCGACGGACATTGCAGTGCGGACGTTCACCTGAAACAACACGCGCTCGATCGCCACCACCGCCGGTTGGAACTCGTCCAACAACGCCCTGATCTCCGCCTGCAATTCGGCCAGACGGTTCGGAAGCGGGTTCGACGGGGGTGTACGCAGGACTCCCAGCGCAACCGCTCTTGCATTGCGCTGACCCCCCTCGATCACGCTGTATCCACAGCGCGACAATCCCGGGTCGATTCCCATTACGAACACGCGTACGACTCTATCCGTCTACGTATGACACGTGGTGGATCCGAATGGATTCACCACGAGATCCACCAGGAGATTCACCGCGAAATTCACCGTCAACATCACCATCGACGCCACCGATGACTTCGTCATCGGGCTACACAAGTCACCCACCGCGCCGATAAGACCAAGGTGACCGATGCCCCAGGAGTTGCTCAACCGATGACCACCGAGTCGCAAGAGAGGCCACCGGTCGTGGAAATGCGCAACGTCACTCGACGCTTCGGCAAGGTGGCGGCACTCTCCAGCCTCGATCTCGTTGTACCCGAAGGTCGCATAACGGTCTTGCTCGGACCGAACGGGGCCGGCAAGACGACCGCCATCAGGATGATCACGGGAGCCCTGAAACCGAACTCAGGTTTCGTACGCACCTTCGGCTTTGATCCCGATACTTTCGGCGAACAGGTCCGCACACGTTGCGGCGTCGTGAGCGCCAAGCCCGCTCTCTATGACCGCCTCACCGGATGGGAGAACCTCCAGTACGCGGCCGAGCTGTACGGGCTGGGTCGCACGGCGATCTCCCCAATCAAAGAAGCCGCATCACGCTTTGGCATCCTGAAGGCGCTCAACCAACAGGTCGGTGGTTATTCAACCGGCATGAAGACCCGCCTCGCACTTGCCCGATCCGTTCTACACAGTCCCGATCTACTCCTCTTCGATGAGCCAACGTCGGGCCTGGATCCCGAGTCGTCCCATGCTGTTTTGGAGTTGATCCGGGAAATGACCTCCGACGGACGCACCGTGGTGATGTGTACGCATCTATTGATCGAAGCTGAGGGCCTCGCCGACCAGATCGTGGTCCTCGAAGCGGGAACGGACCTGTTGGCAGGCACCCAGGCAGAGCTCACCGGTCGCTATTGGCCAGCCAACCTCGTCTACCTGGAGGCGGAGGATCCCGACGCACTCGATCGCCTACGGGACTGGGAAGGAGTGGTCCGCATGGAGACGAACCAGTACCACGAGGTTCAACTCGACGATCTGAGCCGCCTTCCAGATATCGTCAGCCGACTCTGTTCCGAGGGCGTACGGCTCACCCGTGTCCAACCCCACAATCCGACACTCGAAGATCTGTATTTCGCTGTTCGACGTGACCGAGGCAGCACCTCCGAAGACAACCTCGAAGAGGTGACACTGTGAACATGAAGCGGGTATTCACGGTTATGCGGACCGACCTCAAGCAGTTGATCGGCGCAAAGGACTTCTGGGTTCCAATGACTCTTCTGGGAGCCTTCTTCTTTCTGATCGTCCCGGCCGTCCTGCTCTCGACCATCAACTCGATCGGCGACGTCGATGCCATCGCAGGTGTCTCAGACGCCCTGAAGCTGCTTCCGCAGTCGGCGCAGCAGGCCGTTCCGGAAGCCGCAACACCCGCAACAAAGGTCTCGTACATCCTTGCCGTCTACCTCTTCGCACCAATTGCTGTTGTGGTGCCCCTGACCATCTCGACGGCAGTGGGCGCTTCTTCGATCGTTGGGGAGCGTGAGCGTGGAACGGGTGAATTCCTCGCACACTCGCCCGCGGGCGTACGGGAGATCTACATGGGCAAGCTGATCGCAAGCCTCATTCCCGGCTACATGACGACTGTTGTGGGTTTCGGCGTGTACTCACTGCTCGTCAATTCGATTGTCGGACCCGATGTCGGAGGATGGTTCTTCCCGACACCGTCGTGGTGGCTGCTGATCGCATGGGTACTGCCACCTTTCCTGGCGCTCGCCCTGTCTCTGGTGTTGCGCCTCTCCGCCCGAGTCAAGAGCACGGCAGCCGCTCAGCAGGCATCGGGCTTGGTGACCTTCCCGCTGATCATCATCGCCTACGGCCAGTCCACCGGTGCCCTGTTGGGTTCAGATGCTCCGATGTTCACCCTCGTCATCGGAGCAATCGCTTGGGCAATCGCTCTGATCAGCCTTTCAACCGGGTTCCGCTCTTTGACCCGCGCCCGCCTTCTGGGTGTCGCCAACGAGCAGTAACGCTCGCCAATCGGCTCTCACCCGGCAATATCAGCCAGCACTTCCACCAGCTCATCGGTTGACCGGAAGGTGAGCCCGGCAACCGCCCGGTGCGCATATCGGATCACAAGGTCGGAATCGAGCACGAAGACGGAACGACGGTAGAAGCCGACCGGACCGAGAACGCCATAGAGGCCGCCCACCTCTTTCTCCGGATCCGAGAGTAATGGAAATGCGAAACCGTCCTGGTCAGAAATGAACTCTTCATGGTCAGTCACCGACTGGGGACTGATCGCAAGAATCCTTGCTCCCAATTCGGAGAACTGCCCGATATCAGCAGTGTAGGTATTCAGTTGAACCGTGCAGACGGGAGATTTGTCGGCGGGATAAAACACGAGCACGACAGGATTCCCCCGTAGGTCCTCCAGGCGGTAGTCATGCGTTCCATCAGGAGTGCCGTCCGTCCCAGCCAGGGTGAAATCCGGGGCGCGGTCGCCAACTGCGAGGTGTCCCACCTAGTCCCCCAACGATGCCATGACTGCCTCGGGAATATCGAAGTTGGCGTAGACATCCTGAACATCATCGTTGTCATCGAGCGCATCGACGAGGCGCAACACCGCCTTGGCCGCTTCACCGGTTTCGAGAGCAACGGTCGAAGCGGGAAGCATCGTCACATCCGAAGATGTCAACTCAATGCCCGCCTCATCCAAGGCACTACGGACGGCAGGCAGATCAGTGGGCATGCAGGTCAGGTGCCAGGTGTCACCGTCGTCGACGATGTCTTCTGCTCCCGCATCGAGAGCCGCCATCATGATGTCGTCTTCGT
>CAYQFM010000193.1:0-2544 GCA_964416735.1 uncultured Iamiaceae bacterium
GCGCTGATTGAAGAACTCGCCGGGGCCCTCGGCGGCATGGTCGGCGTGTCACGTCCTCTCGTCGACGTGGGGTGGATCGACTCCTCACACCAGGTCGGCCTCACTGGCAAGGTCACCCGCCCGGTGCTCTACATCGCCGCGGGAATCTCCGGTGCAACCCAGCACATGGTCGGTTGCATGGCCTCAAAGACGCTGGTTGCGATCAACACCGATTCCGATGCGCCGATCTTCCGTCGTGCACGTTTCGGTGTGGTCGATGACTGCCTCGAACTGCTACCCGAATTGACCCGCGCCGTGAAGGCCCTGGGAGGCTGAGATGAGCGAAACCATGACCCCGGCCATTGATGGCCTTTTCGAGCAGACTGATGACGGAGCGCGCCTGTTGGGTTCACGCTGCGCGACGTGCAACACACCCTATTTTCCTGCGTCCACGCTCTGCCACAATCCGAAGTGCACCAATTCAGACACGCAGGATGCCAAATTCGGCTCCACCGGTGTGCTCTGGAGTTTCTCGGTGCAGAACTACCCGCCACCTCCGCCCGGGCGATACGACGAGCCGTACGTGCCCTATGCACTTGCGGTTGTCGACCTCGACGACGGCATCCGTGTGGTTGGTCGCGTACTTACCGACGAGCCGTCGGCCTTGGTTGCCGGGGGCAGAGTTGAGTTGGTGATCGCCCACCTGTACACCGATGAAGACGGCTCCAGCCGCTCCAGTTGGATGTTCAAGCCGGTCTGATCCGGTTTGCAGTCTGAAGCACAACCCAAATCGAAGAGTGGAGAACAGATCTGATGCGTGATGTAGCGGTCCTGGGTGTCGGTGCGCACCAGTGGGGCAAGTTTGCCGATAAGTCCGTCATCGACCTTTGTCGTCATGCCGCAAAGGCGGCCCTCGAGGACGCCGGCGTTGCATGGACCGACATCGAAGCCGTGGCTGCCGCCAGCTCACGCTTCTCGGGCGGTAAGGGCTGGGGCCTCAACGGCAACGACGTGGTCGAGGACATGGGTTCCACCGGAATCCCCGTCTACAACATGTCGGCTGGTTGCGCCGCTGGCGGCAACGCATTCAATGTGGGTTACTCGCTGGTGGCGGGTGGGCTCTACGACATGATCATGGTCATCGGTGGCGAGAAGATGCCCAAGGGCTTCATCCAGACCTCCGGCGTCGAGGAGCACACCGACCCCGAGTTTCTGCGCCAGCGCATGGTCGGTATGCCCGGTCCGTCGTTCTGGGCACTGCTTGCCCGCCAACGGATGGCTGAATACGGCACGACCGAGGAGCAGTTCGCAAAGATCGCCGTCAAGACCCACGAGATCGGCAAGCACAACGAGAATGCCCGCTTCCGTCAGGAGTGGACGGTCGACGATGTGTTGGGCTCCGCGATGGTGAGTGATCCGCTTCGCCTCTATGAGATCTGCCCGGTTTCCGACGGTGCAGCGGCCGCCATCATCTGTTCCGCCGAGAAGGCCAAGCAGTTCACCACTGATCCCGTGTGGATCGCGGGTAGTGCTGTTGCCACCGCAGCGTTCGACGACGGGCTTCCCCGCGGGCTTGCCGGGGTTATTCCGGATGGCCCGGCGCATCACTCCGAGGCCAAACTCGCGGTGCACAAGGCGCTGGCTCAAGCGGGGGTTGCACCCACAGAATTGGACCTGATCGAACTGCAGGACAACACCGTCTACTACGAACTCGCATTCCCCGAGGACTGGGGCATCTGTGAGCGTGGTCAGGCCGAGAGCCTGATGGAGAGTGGCGAGACAATGCCCACGGGCAAGATGCCGATCAACCCGAGCGGGGGCTTCCTCAGCTTCGGCGAGGCGACCACGGCACAGGGTCTGCTCCAGATTGCCGAGGTGACCTGGCAACTCCGAGGACAGTCGGGTGCCCGTCAGGTTCCAGACGCTAAGGTCGGGCTTGCTCAGACGCTTGGTCTGGGGGGTAACGGCACGGCAGTGGTACTCAAGCGCTGACGTACCAGACGTTTATCGGCCACGGTGTGCGTGGCCGCACAACCAACAGGGGGAAATCGGCGTGGCCGAGCAATTCGATGCAATCGTGATCGGAAGCGGGCCCGGAGGCCTCGCGACCGCGGCGCTGTTGCAAAAGCGCGGAGTCAACACCGTGCTGGTGGAGAAGAACAATGTCCTCGGCGGAAAGATGTTCAGCGTCGATGCCGACGGGTATGCGTACGACCTGTTCCCGCACGGCCAGGTGCCGATTCGTGGCTCGGCGTTCGAAGACATCTTCCAAGAACTTGGAATTGCTGATGAGTACGAGCCCTCCATCGAGGCCGACGACCCGCGGGACATGATCACGCTGCTCTACAAGCGGCACGAATGGGACAAGTACCGCCGCACGTCCCAACCCCAGGCCATGGCCGACCCGGAGCCTTTCTTCCGTCTGTGGGAAGCCACCGAAGAGGAGAAGGAAAAGACCATCGTGGTGATGACCGAGTTGGTCACCATGTCCGACGAGGATGTGGCTGCGACCGACGAGATCACCATGAAGGAGTGGCTCGACGCTCGTGATGTTCCATCTCCGCT
>CAYQFM010000193.1:2554-4136 GCA_964416735.1 uncultured Iamiaceae bacterium
TTCAGGCCAACGCATCGTTGGCCGAACCGCTCGACCTGGTCTCCGCCTCAGAGATGATCGTCATCTTGCGCCCACTGTTCCTGGTTGGCGGCGGTGGTCAGTACAAGGGTGGGTTTGCCCACCTGACCGAACTACTTTCACGCGAGTTCGAGAAGCTCGGTGGCACCATCGTCACCGGCGCCAAGGTGAACAAGATCAATATCGAGCACGGTGCCGTCACGGGTATCGAAACCGAGAAGGGCGATTTTGAGGCACCGATCGTGGTTTCGAGCGCCGGCATTCAGCCAACAATTCTGAAGCTCGCCGGGGGCGAGGAGAACTTCGATGCCGGATACGTCGACTACGTACGAAACTTGGTGCCGGGCTGGGCTTTCACGTCAAGTCGCTACTTCTTGTCCGATGAGGTCATGGAAACCGGGCTCTACATCCTGTGGTCCGATGACAGCTGGCTCGACACCGAGCGGTTCCTGCGCCAGAAGAAGGGCGTCAAGGCAGAGGACGACATCGTTCTGTTCGGAGTGAATCACAAGTTCTTCGACGAGAACGCTGCGCCAGAGGGCAAGCAGGTTCTGGTGTTGGGTACGCCTTGTTCATCGAACCCCGAGGCTGGAGAGATCGAAGGTCTCTGGGCCGCAACAGACAGGCTCGTCGAAGAGCACTTCCCAGAGATATGGGCGGTGGTGGAGCGCATCGAGCGCTCCGGCCCGGCTGACATCTCGAGGCTCACCCGTGACTCAGTTGTCGCGGGTCAAGGTGGCGAGTGCGTTGGCGTGGCGCAGATCGTTGGTCAGTGTGGCAAGTACAAGCCCAAGAGCCAGACTCCCGTGCGGGGCCTGTTCATCGTGGGCGCCGATGCTGGCGCCGAGGGTATGGGTACCCATCAAGCCGCATTGTCGGGCATTCGTGCAACCCGCGAGGTCCAGTTGGCGCTCAACAAGATCGCCCACGCACTCTGAGAAACCCTCAATACGGTCAAGACAAACACCCCAACCGCGTCAAGCGGCTGGGGTGTTTGTCATATACGCCATCATCAACGAACACCTGGCAGACCGGCGCAGAAGCCGGTGTCATACTGCCTAGACTTGGCGTATGACGATGTTCAGCTTTCGGGTAGATGACCGAGACGCAGCGGAGGCCCAGCGGTGGGCAAAATCACTTGGCATGGACCGATCTGAGTTCTTGCGCGAAGCGCTGCGCCTCCACCTCGACCGGCTGGCGTCTGAAAGCGACGCTGAAATCTGGAACGCACAGCCCCTCGACGACGGGGAGAGGGCGCTGTCGGCGATCGCCGAATGGGGTCCTGCCGAGGACTGGTCGGACTGGGCCGTCGATGCAGCGAGGTGAGATCTGGTTTGCGGCGACACCGGGCGGAGATCGACCCGTCCTGGTGTTGACACGAGACCCGGTCGCCGACCGGATCGGTGCCGTCGTCGTGGCCTCGCTGACGAGGACTCGGCGCGGCCTGGTTTCCGAGCTCGAGCTGACAACTGCCGACGGCGTCCCGACCGACAGCGTCGTGAACTTCGACAACATTCACACGATTCCTCGCGAGTTGTTCCGACGAAAGGTGGCGTCGCTGACG
>CAYQFM010000194.1:0-4028 GCA_964416735.1 uncultured Iamiaceae bacterium
TCAACCAGGCATCAAAATCAGCCCGGCTCGAGGTTGATCGGCGTGCCAGAGCCCTCCGTCAGATCATCGCCGAAGGTGACACTTCAGGATGGCGCCTCATGTAATCAACCAGTGTCGGCAGGTATGAACGCACCGTCGGACATGAGATTCCACTGCCAGCCAGGTCTTCCGAAGCATTCGCCGTCAAGTAATAGGTGGGGTGACTCATGTAGTCGACGGTTGCGGCGGGTATCCGCATCAACGGGAAGACACCAGGGATGTTGCGGATAGACCACTTGGCGAACTTGCGGGGCATCGGCACGTGAAAGACCTTGCGATGTGTCGCGTCTGCCATCGCCCCAAGCAGATCCTCGATGGTCAGCGCATCTGGATCTGCCAGTTGATACACCCGCCCAACCGCTTGTGGCAGCCCACTCAGGTGTGTCACCGCATCGATGATGAAATCGCTGGGGACCATGTTCAAGCGAAAGCTGGCCGGATCTCCGATCACAGGCATCACCGCTAGGCGAGGCTGTCGCATCAGCCATTGCAGCACGAAGTACGGACCGTCGTACTTCTGTGTCTCACCCGTCACCGAATCACCCACGACAATTGCGGGGCGATAGATGGTGGTTGCCAAACCTTCCGCCATGCGCTGCTGGACCAGCACCTCGGCAAGGAACTTCGTCTCCTCGTAGAAGTTGTTGAAGCGTTGGCCGCGTTCCAGATCGCCCTCGCCGAATGGCCCGGCGTAGCGGCCACTCACGTAACAGGTACTCACATAATGGAAATAGGCCATCGTGTCCGCACGTTGAGCGAAGGCAAGGACGTTTCTGGTTCCGTCCACGTTGATGCGCATTCCCACATCTCGCGGCACCTCGAGGTCGTACGCCGCCGCCAAGTGCCAGACCTCGACAACATCCTTGGCAACAGAAGATGGGCTGACCAGACCGAGTCCTTCAACGGTGATGTCGCCTACTAGCAGTTCGATGCGACCGTCGAGCTCTGGGTGATCTGAAATGATCTGCTCAACACGCCGCTTGGCCAGGGACAGAAACCTGTCCTGAACTAAGCAGACGGCCCTTTTCTGTGGCGATCGGAGAAGCACCCTGGGCAGGAGGCGCGCACCCAGGAAGCCGGGAAACCAGGTGAAGAAGACGGTGGACACAACCAGACCATAGGCCCACAGCTATGGTCGTCGGGACCGAGCGAGTTGCGCGGTAATTCTTGCAAGGCATTTCGGTTACAGGGCGTGAGACAGATGGTCGAAACTAACGTGCCGACCAAAGACCCAGCGTTCAACGCGCCCTAGCCGTTCTGCCCTCTTGAGCGAAGACCATCGGATGACCCAAGACAACAATCCTGAAACGACAGATCCGCTTGCTCCCTATTCGGGGTTCGGAGGTCATGTTGGCCGAACTTTCGCCGGTTCGAAGAGTTGGTGGCCGCCGAAGGTCACGCCACCCGAGGGTGCCCCGAATGTGGTGATCATGCTTGTAGACGACCTGGGCTACTCGGACCTCGGCTGCTACGGATCTGAAATTGAGACCCCTAACGTCGACGCAATGGCCGAACGGGGCCTGCGGTACACGAACTTCCATGTCACCCCCATGTGTTCACCCACTCGAGCCGCTCTGTTGACCGGGTTGAACCCACACGACGCAGGCATTGGAACGGTGGTGCATTCCGATGCCGGCTTCCCCGGTTACGCAATGGAACTGACGGAGCATTCCGCAACCATTGCGGAGGTTCTGCGTTCAAATGGCTACGCAACGATGATGGTGGGCAAGTGGCATCTCACCAAGGACAGCGAGCAGAACGCCGCCGCCGACAAGAGCTCGTGGCCCTGTCAGCGAGGCTTCGACCGGTACTACGGCGTCCTCGACGCTTTCACCAATCTCCACCACCCACACCGGATTGTCGAGGACAACCACCAGGTGGAGGTGGATGAGTATCCCGACGGCTACTACTTCACCGACGACCTGACAGATCGTGCAATATCGATGATCCGCGAGTCGAAGGCCTCAAATCCCCGTAAGCCGTTCTTCATGTATTTCGCGCACGGAGCGGTCCACGCACCCCTGCACGCAAAGACCGATGACATCGAGAAGTACCGCGGAGCCTACGAGTCAGGATGGGACGCACTCCGCGAGCAGCGCTACGAACGCCAGCTGGAGATGGGCGTGCTCGAAGACGGCACCGCGCTCGCGCCGAGAAACTCCGAGTCGAACAACGATGTGCGTCCGTGGGACGACCTGAGCGATGACGAACAGCGGCTCTTTGCACGCCACATGGAGGTATACGCCGCAATGGTCGACAACCTCGACCAGAACCTCGGCAAGCTCACCGCTTCGCTGGAGGAATTGGGCGAGCTCGACAACACCATCATCATGTTCCTCTCCGACAACGGTGCTTCACGCGAAGGCGAAGCCGTGGGAACGACCGCTTACTACGTCCACCTGCTTCAAGGCGATGACGTAGAGGCGGACTTGGAGCGAATCAATCTGATCGGTGGCCCACAGACCACACCTCATTACCCACGCGGCTGGGCGATGCTTGGCAATACGCCGTTTCGTCTCTACAAGATCAACACGCACGCCGGCGGCCACACGGTGCCGTTCATCGTGTCCTGGCCAAAGGGCTTGGTGGCCGACGCAGACAATCCGTTTCGGCGGCAGTACACCCACGTAACCGACATCCTTCCGACCTTGGCCGACTTGATCGGTCTGGACCTTCCCACCGAACGGGCAGGCTTACCGCTCAAACCCATTGCCGGGACGAGCTTTGTTCCAACCCTCGATAACGCGACCTCCCCCACCAGTCACACCGAACAGCACTACGAGATGATCGGCCATCGCGGCTACTACCGCGACGGATGGGAAGTGGTGACACTGCACCAGCCCCTCACCCCGTTCGACGACAAGGAATGGGAGCTCTACAACCTGAACGAAGATCCCACCGAGTTGGAGGATCTGTCAGACCAGAACCCCGAATTGCGCCTCGAGTTGGCCACCGCATGGGATGAGGCCGCGCGCCGATATCAGGTGTACCCACTCGACGAGGGCAGCGCTGTGAAGTACATCCTGCGTCCGCCTTGGACCGATGTCTTCGCTGAACCCGTCAAGATCGTCCCCGGCACCGCGACCCTCGAACGCTGGCGCTCGGTTCAGCTTGTCTGGTTCCGGGGTGCCAAATTCGTTGCCGACCTGGATTACGAGGCGGGAGATGCCGGGTACCTGTTCACCCACGGCGACCAGGGTTCCGGCTACGGCCTCTATGTGCTCGACGGCGAACTCTTCTTCACACACAACGACGGGCGAGGACGGATGAGTACCCTGTCGGGCGGAACCATTCTCGACGGGACCACGGAAATCGTCTGCGAACTCACCGCTCCGGGAGCGGGTGTCTGGGATGTGTCGTTGCAAATCGACGGCGTCGAGCGCGCCAGCCTTCCGGGCGTACCGATGCTCTTCGGAATTGCACCCTTCGAAGGAATCACGGTCGGGCTCGATCGCCGCTCCCCTGTTGCTTGGGATATTCATGAACGTTTCGGGTCCTTCGCCTACACAGGCACACTCAATTCGGTGACGATCATTCCAGGAGATCGTGCGCCGGATGCACCCGAGAACATGATCGAAGTGCTTCGGGAGATGGGTGCCAAGTTCGAGTAGGTCGCGAGAACAGGCCACCGACCGCCTATCGTGCCCCCATGCGCTTTTCGTACGCCGACGCGATGATCGACCCTGCCTACTACCCGGCTCTGGCTCAAGCGGTGGAGGACGCCGGTTACGACTCGATGGTGATTCCCGACAGCTTGTTCTACCCGCGCGAGTCCGACTCCAAGTATCCGTACTCCCCCGACGGAAACAGGGAGTTTCTCGAGGACAAGCCGTTCATCGAGCCCTTCTCACTGATTCCGGCACTGGGGGCGGTCACCACAACACTCCGATTCACAACGTTCGTGGTGAAGCTTCCCGTACGCGACCCGATCCTTAAGGCACCAAGAATAACCAAGAGTCTCATGGCGGATAGTTTCCGCGTCGGTGCCT
>CAYQFM010000195.1:0-4012 GCA_964416735.1 uncultured Iamiaceae bacterium
GCGCCAGGTTGTGGCCCTGGAGGTCGGGGGTTCAAGTCCCCTCGGCCACCCCATGGATCGGCCCTGACGTCTACGTCGGGGTCGATCTTATTTTCGTGAGAGTCTGTGTCACGGCCGGATTATGGCGTTGCTCGCCGTTGTTGCCGAACCATGCAACCACTCGGCGGTTAGCGGCTAGACGGCTCCTGTTTCCGCGGGGGTCAGAAGGCGGGAGTAGGATTACATCCTATCGAAAGCGAGGTTCGATCATGCGTACAACGAAACAGCTCAGTATCACCCTCCCCAACAGCATGGCCAACGCCCTAAAAGAACGAGTGGCATCCGGCGCATACGCCAGTGAGAGTGAGGTCGTTCGCGACGGCCTGCGCGCTTTGTTTGCGCGCGAGGAAGCCGTCGAGACGTGGCTGCACACAGAGGTCGTTGCCTCCTACAACGAGCTGCGCGACGACCCGTCACAGGCAATCACCTCAGAGGACATGCGCGCCCACCTTGCAACGGTGCACCGCCAACGCCTCTCTGAAGCCGATCAGTGACCCGCAAGGTCGTCTACTCTCCCCACGCCAGACAACAACTCACTGACCTCTATCTCTGGATCGCCGATCAGTCCGGATTCCCCGCCCGAGCCGAGGGGTTCGTCTCGGCGATCATCGCCTACTGCGACAGCCTCGCGGACTTTCCAATGGTCGGTATAGCCAGGGACGACCTACGACCGGGACTACGCACGATCGGATTCCGCCGCCGCGTGGTCATCGCGTTCGCTGTCACCGCCGAGAATGTTGAAGTTCTCGGCGTCCACTACGGCGGATGCGACTACGAGACGCTGCTTCGCGAGGACCCTGACTGACATGGACTCGTGTGAAATCCTGGAGGATTGCCTGGCAAACCTTTGACCTTCACCAGGGACTTCACGCTCAAAGTACGTGAGACACCGCCATTCCCACGCGCTCAAAGAATGTGCGACACATCGTCGGGTTATCGAAGCTCCACCCGACCGTTGTACAATCGACAGACCCAAGCGCCTCTAGCTCAACGGCAGAGCAACGGACTCTTAATCCGCAGGTTCCGGGTTCGAATCCCGGGGGGCGTACCAAATTGCTGCAGTGCCCAGGCGGGCACCGGCATCACTCCAAGCGGTCGAACCGGCTCACAACCTCGACGTGATGGGTGTCCGGAAACATGTCGACCAGTTCCGCCTCGATAAACCGGTAGCCCTCCTGCTCGAGCAAACGTGCGTCGCGTCCGAGCGCCGCAGGATCACAACTCACGAGAATCAGGCGCTGTGCGCCGGTGGCGCTGAGAGCCTCGACCCCGCGGCCACCAAGGCCCGACCTGGCTGGATCCGCCACCACCAGATCGACCGGGGACGTGAATGGAGGCGGTCGACCGTCGTAACCGCCGGTTTCGCCAATACCACCGAAACCGGCACCGCCATCGATGCCACCCGTGCCCAGTGGATCGTTCAGCGTGAGATCCTCGACAGCCGCCTCGACGACATGAGCGTGTCGGTCACGCAGATTGTGCCGGGCGTCCACCACCGAAGAGGCGTTTCGCTCCACTGCCAGAAAGCGACGTGCTTGATCCACCGGCGTTTCAAGCGGCGAGGCGAAGCATGAGGCAAACAGCCCCACACCGCAGTAGGCATCGATGGCCAAACCCGGGAGCGCCAACACGTCCCCAGCCATTCGCCGCACCGTTTGGACAAGCACCTCGGCACCATCGGTACTTGTCTGGAAAAACGACGTTGCCGAAATCCTGAATACCCGACCGTCGACGATCTCGTGATACCAGTTGCGAGGGTCGAATCGACCCGGGTCATGGGTGCCCGGTTCCGAGGGGCTGAGTCGGGAGTCATCTTTCGCGACCACGAGCACGTCGTCGGGAAGACGTGCATTTCGAAGAGTCGGAGACGCGAACACGAGGCGCTCCCCCGTTCGAGCGCCCACGCGCAACGTCACCTCTGATGCATCACCGAAAAACCCATCCACCAGGAGTTCTTCTATGGCCGGATGTGCGACACCACATCGAGCAACGTCGATCACATCATGCGATCGCGCCGCACGGAACCCTGCACGCCCGTTGACCACAGCTGCCCGGACCGTGGTGCGAAATCCGTCCACGGCCAGTGCCGGACCCGCCACCACGACAGGATCAGAAATGCGGCCAAGGCGTCGAAGCGCGTCAACGACAATGTCAACCTTCAAGCCCGGCTGCGATACCCGCCGCACGTACGCAAAATCGCACCCACCGCACCCCCGTTCGATTTCCGGACAGCAAGGGCTGACGCGTTCAGGTGCCGCGACAACAACCTCTTGCACCCGCGAACGAACGAAGTCCCGCTTGACCTCGACTACACGTGCGACAACACGTTCACCCGCCAGAGCACCGGCGATGAAGACCACCCGGCCGTCGTCGAGTCGCCCAATGGCATCTCCACCGGCAACCAATGCTGTGGCCTCCAGAGTCAGTATCGATCCGGGCTCGAGATCGGAGACGCCATGGGTTGCCTTGTCGCGCACAGAGGCCGAGCGTAGGCCGGTTATCGTCGGGATCAGCCATCTACCGTCGCAGGAATCACGGGAACCAAATGCAACACGAAGCCGCATCAAGCCGATCAGGTCCAACCCAAAGCAATTCAGCACCACGCAACATCGAGATCGCACCTTCGGTGCTTCCAGCCGATTTCTCTCGACTCGGAGACGAATGCGCCGAGTTGGAGAGAGCGGGGGTGGACAGGATCCAGTGGGATGTGATGGACGGCAACTTCGTCCCCAACCTGACATTCGGCGCAGATGTCATTGCCGCCGTGCGCCTACACGTGACGGTTCCGTTCGAGACCCACCTGATGGTCGAGGAGCCTACGTGGATCATTCCGGCGATGATCGACGCGGGCTGCGAAACAGTCATAGTGCACGCCGAGGCTTGCGCTCACCTCCACAGAACCCTGGGCATGATCCGCGATCACGGCGCCCGAGCGGCCGTTGCACTCAACCCGGCTACGCCCCCACAGGATGTTGAGCACGTCTTGGACATGGTCTCGATGGTGCTGGTGATGACAGTCAACCCCGGCTTCGGCGGCCAGTCGTACATCTCGACGATGGCGCCCAAGCTCGAAGTCCTGCGCGAATGGATCACCTCTAGAGGTCTAGACGTGGATTTGGAAGTTGACGGCGGAATCGGTCCCGACACGGTCTCACACGCTGTGGCTGCAGGTGCGAACATCCTGGTTGCGGGCAGTTCGCTATTCCGCGATCCGGAGGGACTGCGCCACGCGGTGAGCGAAATCCGTGGCAGAGCCACGAAAGCGCAATCCGTAAGTGAATAGGTCAAGCGCTCAAGGTCCAAGACGTGTTCCGGTACGCGCCCTCGCGATTGGCATTGGAGTCGCGCTCTTGGCCGCCCTCGGCTATGTGGTCATCCGCAATCGAGAGCCGGAGCGTTCAACCGAGGCGTTCTGTTCGAAAATGGAAGCTGCACGCACCCTTGGAGCTGCGCTGGCGGATCTTGACCCTTCAAAGATCGAAGAACCACACAAGGCTCTACAAGAGGCGTGGGCAGTTGCTCCGGCGGACATCGAGCAACAGATGGCAGCCCTCGTCACCTACACGGATGGCCTTGTCGAAGCAATGAAAACGTCACCCGAGACCCCGATGGAGGCGGCTGCGAAGTGGCTCGAAGAGCACAACGCAGAGGCGGACGCTATTACAGCGGACGGTACTCGGGTTCAGGATTTCACCCGGGAACACTGTGGGTTCGAACTCGACGAGGCCCCGCGCACGATCCCCGATTGATGATCTCGACGTCAGATGAT
Source organism: uncultured Iamiaceae bacterium (assembly GCA_964416735.1). GTDB lineage: Bacteria > Actinomycetota > Acidimicrobiia > Acidimicrobiales > Acidimicrobilacustridaceae > CAYQFM01. The sequence continues at coordinate 3,809 of CAYQFM010000195.1, forward strand.
CTCGACGTCAGATGATCTCGCCACGTTTGACGATCACGTTGTCGATAATGCCGTAATCCTTGGCCTGCTCAGCAGTGAACCAGCGGTCACGCTCCGAATCGGCCTCGATCTGTTCCACGGTCTGACCGGTGTGATGCGCAATGCGCTCGGCCATCCGACGCTTGATGAACGACATTCGTTCGGCCTGGATGGCGATGTCTGACG
>CAYQFM010000196.1:0-3934 GCA_964416735.1 uncultured Iamiaceae bacterium
AATGCCCGGCACGGGTGCGGCCGACAGATCTAGTGCGGTTGGATCGATGTCGACATCTTGTCCGGTCGCCGCGTCTGCCGACAGGTTTCCAGTCAAGAATGCCTCGACCGAGGTTGCGGCGGTGGAGGTTTCAATGGTCATCGAGGCTTTCTGTGCACCCATGGCCAGATAGTGGTTGAACTGGCCGGGTGTGTCTGGAATCACCTCCAGCAGTCCGTCATCGGACATCTGTTGGATCCAGGTGAACAGGTCAACCGTGGCTTCGGTGTCGAAGGCGGCGGTTGTGGTCTGTCCGGATCCTCGACCGTTGCCATTGTCGACAAGTGGCTGCCCAGCACCCGTCAACCACATCTCGATCATTGCCGGGTTCACCTTCAGTACCAGTGGCTTGTCGACGATTCCTGAGTCCTTGATCTTCTGTGCCGTCTCACGGACCTCGGAAAGGGTCTTCGGAGGCGATGCGGGGTCAAGACCGGCGCGGCGGAAGTGGTTGGTGTTCAAGTACAGGAGGGCTGATGACAGATTCAACGAGGCCGGATAGAGCACGCCATCCACGGTGTAATACGCCTTGGCTGTGGCGAGGAAATCACCCATGTCGTACTTCTCGGCGTCGATGCACGACTGGGCGGGAAGGACCGTGTCGCTGTCGATCATCTGGCGAGTGACCGTGTCGTCCATGACAGCAATGGCGGGAAGGTCGTTCGAGGCAATGCCAGCCTGATATTTGGAGAACAACTCGGCGCTCGATGTGCCTTGGGTTTCCACCCTCACTTTCACCTTCGACTGCGAAGCGTTGTACTTGTCGGCAAGTGCTGCGAGCGTGTCGCCCGTCTTCGCACTGAGGAAGTGCCAGAGCGTGATCTCCACCGGTCCGGCAGCGTTCTCGAGGGCACCGATTGGGCAGTCTGGAAGACCGGTGCCGCGTTCAGCATCCGACTCAGATCCACCGCAAGCGACCGTTACGGTGGCCAGCACAACGGCGACGACAATGGACACGCACATGTGCTTGCGCCCGCTTCGAGGCCTGCGCCGGAGTGCCCGTTGAGATTCAGGGCGAACACCGTGTCGGAAACTGTGCTGGTGCGAGATGTGCACGGGACCCCTTTCAACCCTTGACGGCGCCTGCGGTCAGGCCTCGAACGAGCTGTCGTTGGAGGAAGATCAACAGAATGAGAATAGGCACAGCAGCAATCAGGGCTGCTGCAAGCCCGATGTTGTTCTCTTCGACCTTGGCTGCTGCCAGCGACTTCAACCCGATCTGGATGGTCTCCCAGCGACCTTCGGTGACAACAGCTCTGGGCCAGGTGTACTGATTCCAGGCGGAGAGGAACGAGATCACGGCAAGTGAGGCGATGGTCGGGCGGGTCACGGGTATGGCGACGCGTCGAAGGAAGGCTGTGTGACCGAATCCGTCGAGTTGTGCTGCGTCGTGAAGGTCGCGTGGGATGCTCATGAAGCCCTGGCGGATGAGGAACGTTCCGAAAGCCGTTGCCAGGAACGGCGCCGTGAGGCCCGGATAGGAATTGAGCCACCCGAGCGAGCGGATTGTCTCGATGTTGGGAATGAGCGTCACCTCTATGGGCAGCATGAGCGTTGCCATGAAGATTCCGAAGACGACCTTGCGGAATGGGAATGTGAGAAACGTAAAGGCGTATGCCGCCAGTACCGAAGTTGCCACTTGGACGATGACGATTACCAGGGTGACCACGAGGCTGATCGTGATTTTGTGCCCGAGATCTCCGAGGTCCCAGGAGCGGCTCCAGACATCCCACTGCGGTTCTATCGGATACGGCGGCTGTCCTGCCCGGAAGTAGGGCGCAGGCGATGAGATTGCTCGTACCAGGGTCATGTAGACGGGGAAGAGCACCACCACCGACATCGCCGTCAACGCGATGTACCAGAGCGCCTTGCGACGTGTGGTAGCGCTCATCGTTGTGCTCATCTCCGCCCGTCCCCGTAATGGACCCGCTTGTCGAAGAGCCTGAACTGGACTGCAGTTACGACCATGGTTACGACAAACAGTCCAACGGCCATCACCGACCCCGCACCCCTGTCGAGCGGCTGCTGGGAGTTGAAGATCTTGTAGACCACGGTCTCGGTTGCTCCGGCGGGTCCGCCGCCGGTGAGGATGTCAACCTGAGCGAATGCCTGAAGGCCGAAGATGACCAACACGATTGCCAGGAACATCATCGTCGGTGAAATCAGCGGCAGGGTGACTTTGAAGAACCTTCGGAACGGCCCGAAACCGTCGAGGGTTGCGGCCTCTTCGATCTCTGCGGGAATGGCCTGGAGCCCGGCGAGGGTGATGATGAAGCTCAGCCCCAGGTTCTGCCAGATGGACGACAGCGCCACGCCGCGCAGAGCGGTGTCGGGGTCGTCCAGGGCGAGGAATCTGACGTTGTCGAAATAACCCACCTGTGGGTTGATCAGAACGAAGAAGACCACGGATGCAACTGCTGTCGACGTTGCCACCGTGGAGGAGAAGATGGTCTGGAAGATCTTGATGCCGCGCAGGTGTCGGTTTGCAGCGACTGCCAAAGCGAGCCCAAGCGCGAGGCCGAGCGGCACTGTCAACACGACAAAGCGTCCGGTCACCGTCATGCCCGCTATGAAGTCCCGTCCGGGGGCGCAGTTGTCGACGCAGGTGAGAACCTCTTTGTATTGCGCCGCTCCCACCCACCTCTGTGCAGTACCGAACCGGTTCTGCTGGTACAGGCCCATTGTGATCAGCCGGTAGAGCGGATAGAAGAAGAAGGCTCCGAAGATCACTAGCGAAGGTGCCAACAGTGCTGCGGCGAGCAGGCCCTCGCGCAAGGAGCGAGATGGTTTCGTGATCTTGCGTCTCACGCGAGCCGCAGTGTGGTGTCTGGATCAAATAGATGGACACGACCTGGGTCTGCGAACACCCGCACGCTTGTGCCGGGTGTGGGTCCGTCACCCACGGCCGCTTCACGAATGACCACCTCGGCACCACCCAGATCGCAGATGACGTGACGCTCGTGGCCGAGCCATTCCACGCTGGTCACGAGAGCCTCGGCGGGGCCATCTCCAATGCATAGGTGTTCGGGGCGTACGCCAACCACCACGGCGGTTCCGTCCACCACGGTTTCGTCTGTGATCCCCGCCACGCGAAACCGTCCGGTGGCCAACTGAGCGAACGCCTCGCCATTTACGAAGCGGAACCGGGCATCGATGGTGTTCATGGGTGGGCTTCCGATGAACCCGGCTACAAATAGATTGTGCGGGTGGTCGTATACGGCTTGGGGTGGCCCGACCTGTTGAAGTGAACCTTCATGCATGATCGCGATGCGAGTGGCCATTGTCATCGCCTCGACCTGATCGTGGGTCACGTAGACGAACGTGGTTCCCACGCGGCGGTGCAGGTTGGTGAGTTCAAAGCGCGTTCGTGAGCGCAGCGCCGCATCGAGGTTCGAGAGTGGTTCGTCCATCAGGTACACGGCCGGACTCGCGATGATTGCCCTGGCGAGAGCCACCCTCTGACGTTGCCCACCGGAGAGGGTCGCAGGTTTCTTTCCGAGGTGATCCTCGAGCCCGAGAGATGTGGCAACCTCCCTCACACGAGCGCGGCGCTCGGGGCGTGGAACCTTGCGAGTTGTGAGTGGCGATTCGATGTTCTGTTCCACCGTCATGTGGGGGTACAGCGCATAGCTCTGGAACACCATTGAGACGTCGCGGTCTTTGGCGAGGATGTCGTTCACGGACTTCTCGCCGATACATAAGTTGCCCTCGGTCGGTGTCTCCAGGCCCGCGATCATCCGCAACAGAGTGGTCTTTCCGCACCCGGAAGGTCCCAGCAGAACCATGAATTCGCCGTCGATGATCTCTAGGCTCACGTCGTCTACCGCGACGGCGTCACCGAACGTCTTGGGGATGGGCTCAATTTGAACACCGCTCATGTTGGCCCGCAGAGCAT
>CAYQFM010000197.1:0-3837 GCA_964416735.1 uncultured Iamiaceae bacterium
GCCAGCGGTACCGGCACAAAGGAGGAACTGCCCCATGGACGCCGCCAGACCCATGCTGATGGTCGCTACATCCGGGGTCACGAACTGCATGGTGTCGTAGATGGCCATACCCGCGGTGATCGAGCCACCGGGCGAGTTGATGTACAGCCAGATGTCGCGCTCCTGGTCTTCGCCGGCGAGATAGAGCAACTGGGCGATGATCTGATTGGCAACCTGATCGTTGACGTCACTACCCAGAACGATGATGCGCTCACGCAACAGCATCCGGAAGATCTCCGATCCCGGATCGGAACTCGGAGGTGTCTGGGCGAGCGTGGCGGGCAACGGGTGATTCATCGATCTCCTTCCAGCGGATACTGCGACCTAGGCAGGCTAGCGGTACGGTGAGGGTACGCGGGCGTGGCGGAATCGGAAGACGCGCCAGGTTTAGGTCCTGGTGTCCGAAAGGACGTGGGGGTTCGAGTCCCCCCGCCCGCACAGGCCAAGAGCACAAACAGCAACAAGGTCACGAGGACGTGAGTAGAGCAGCAGCCACACCCACCCCATTCACGACCATGTGGGCAATGATCGACGGGCCTATTCGGCCACCGTTACGTACGTCGATCATGGCGAAAACGAAGCCGTAAGCCATAGTCACGGCAACGATGAAACCGGCATGAATCAGCCCACCGCCTTGGGCATGGAACATCCCGAAGATCACAGACGTGACCACAGCACCCGGGATCACGCCCCAACGCTTGGCCACCGCCCGCATGAACAGGCCCCTGAAGAACAGTTCTTCTGCAATCGGGGTACCAACCGCGACAAGCAGGAACAGGGTCGTGACAGGAACCACTCCCCCGAGCGATGTAGGAATGAACTCGGTGTTGTCGGGTGGAGCATCACCGGAAACGGCCATCCACGCGAGGTTCGCGCCGATGCTGAGCCCGAGTGCCAGAACTCCGGCCCCCACGCCCCACGCGAGATCGATGGGCTTGATCATCAGGCCGAAGTCACGGACCAGACTCCGCTGGCCCTTGAACCACGTAGCAACAAGTGGCCAGCCGACGAACCCCATCCAGCCAGTGGTTATGGAAATGGCACGTAGGCCCATGGAGAGCTCACCCATCTCACCGGTCTCGAGATCGATGGTCCCGGAAGCCAGCACCGCAACCGCCGCCACAATGCCACCAAGAATCCAAAGCAGAAGTCCGTAGGCGACATCACCCAACCCCCAACGGACGGTCGACGGCAGGCCAAAGGGGAACTCACGGCCCGATGGTTGCTGTGCCCATGCCGGAGGCGGTGGTCCCCACCCTCCGATCGGCGGGGCAGGCGGGGCAGGCGGGGCCATCTGGGGCCACGGTGAAGTAGATGGCTCCTCTGACATCGTCATGGTGTCATTCTGTCCGCGCTCACACCGCTACACCGATCAACCCGACCGACGGTCAAGTGAGTTTCATGAACATCCGCTCGACATCAGCCAAGCCGTATCCGTCTTCTTCCGCCTGCTCTGGATTCTCCAAGCAGTAGGTGAGACCTGCCGCAACAAGTTTGAAACCCGCCTGCTCGAGGGCCTTGGTGGCAGCGGTCAGTTGATTCACCACATCACGGCATTCACGGTTCTCGGCAAGCATGCGCTCTACACCCTGAACCTGACCGGCAACGCGACGGAGGCGTACCCGTACGTCTGACACGACATCCTCTGGAAGATCCATCTCTGCCTCCCTCGATCAAACCAAAACGTCAATCAAACCAACACTGCAATCAAACCAACACTGCGACCACACCAACGCTGCTCACAAAGCCAGCGCAGCAACCCACAACTTGGCCGGTCCGGGGGTCATTCGGACGTTTGGACAATTGGCCATTTGGACATCCTGACGGTACACGATACCGGCGGGGGTACAACTTCTAACTCGTGGCCCGTTCTTTCCAGTGGACCTTCTTTCCAGTGGACCGATGTAGCAATGTGATCCATCACACCGAAGAGCGTTATTTCAGATGAGCACTGAGTTGAGCCGCCAAGTCCCGCAGCGCCCTACCCCTGTGGCTGATGGTGTTCTTCTCATCCGTCGACATCTCGGCAAATGTGCGGCCGTCGCCGTCGTCAGGAATGAACACCGGGTCGTAGCCAAAACCACCCTCACCCCTACCAACTTGTGCGATGAATCCCTCGACCGTTCCATCCGCGACCGTTTCGGCCCCATCAGGCCCCACCAACAGGACAACCGTTCGAAATCTTGCCCGGCGGTCCTCCGGTTCCACGGCACCGGCGGTATTCAGGTCCGCCAACAGCTTTGCCACGTTGGCAACCTCGTCGCACTGATCACCGGCGAAGCGCGCCGAGCGAACCCCCGGAAGACCCCCAAGCGCGTCGACCTCGAGGCCCGTGTCATCCGCCAGGGCCAACATCCCGGTGGCCAAAGAGATCGCAGTTGCCTTGAGGCGGGCATTACCGATCAGGTCCGGCGCATCTTCGACAACATCGACAACCGAGTCGGGACGTGGAAGCAGCTCCACATCGAGCCCGAAACCATCCCCGCCCAGGATGGCGACAATCTCGGCCACCTTGCCGGGGTTGGCAGTTGCAGCGACGATCCTCAACGCGGCGCTGGGCTCTCGGCTACAAGATCGCGCTGGAGTCCAACGATCTCTCCGATGCCTTTGGCGGCCAAGTCCAGCAGTTCGTCCAACTCACTCCGGCTGAACGCCATGCCTTCGGCCGTTCCCTGGACCTCGACGAACTTCGCGGTACCGGTCATCACCACGTTCATGTCTACTTCGGCCTTCGAGTCCTCGACATACGGGAGATCGAGCACAGGGACGCCGTCGACAATTCCCACCGAGATCGCGGCGCATTCCTCGGTGAGGGGGTTCTCAGCAATGACGCCTGCACCAACAGCGCGGGTGAGCGCGTCGTGCAGTGCCAGATACCCGCCGTTGATCGAGGCCGTACGCGTGCCGCCGTCTGCCTGGAGTACGTCGCAATCGACTATCACCTGGCGTTCGCCCAAGACCACCATGTCGCACACCGAGCGGAGAGTCCTGCCAATAAGACGCTGGATCTCCTGGGTTCGACCCGACGGATACCCCTTGGTGACTTCACGACGAATCCGCTCAGCCGACGAGCCCGGAAGCATTGCATATTCCGCGGTCACCCAGCCTTTGCCTGAGCCACGCATCCAACGGGGAACGTCCTCATCGATGTAGGCGGTGCACAGCACCATCGTGCCGCCAGAGCGATAGAGAATCGAGCCATTGGCCGACTTCGTGAAGTCGCGCTCGATAGTGATTGGGCGTAGTTCATCCGGTTCGCGTCCGTCAGGTCTCATATCTCGGACGCTATCGGACCTTGTACACCGCGCCATCCTCGGCAACGCCAACGGGTTTCCCAAATGTCGCTTCGGCTTGAGCGCGATGCACTTCCGGGTCGCTACCGGGCAACAGGTGGGTGAGAACGAGTCGGGACGAACCCGTCTCATGTGCCATCACGCCAGCCTGCTGGGCGCTGAGATGCAGCACATCGCCGACCTCCTCATCCGTTGCAAAGGTGGCCTCGCAGAGCGTCAGGTCGAAATCCCGACCCAGCTCAGCAGTGGACCAGCCGCTACCGGTATCGGCGGTATAGACGATGCGAGCCGATGACACCGTGTCCTCAATCGCAATTCCCAGCGTCTCGACGTAGTGATCTGTACGCGAGAAGGTGAACACAAGGTCACCGATATGCACGGTCTGGCCGTCGCTGATCACTGACCAGTCGAAGGTCGGTTCCAAGCCATCACACACGTCCATGGCCAGCGCTCGGGTCTCGGCTGTCCCGTATACCGGTAAACCCTCAGTGCCCGAGCCGTACTT
>CAYQFM010000198.1:0-2248 GCA_964416735.1 uncultured Iamiaceae bacterium
CAACCTGGTGACAGGAACCATTGCGAACATCGAGCACCTGTTCGGTGAGCGTGGTATTGCCTTCGTCCAGGCGGATGTGGCCTACTTCGAGTCAGTGTTGGGTCTGAGTCGAGGCAAGTGATTTAGAGCGGGTGATTCAGGGCGGGTTGTTCAGTTCGCCCTGGCAACCGCCTCTTCCCGGTTGGCCAAATACCACTCAAGAGTCTTTGCAAGACCCTCCGAGAAGCTGGTGCGTGCCGTGAAGCCGAACAGGTCCCGTGCTCTGGAACCGTCCACCCCGCGGCGGGGTTGCCCGTCGGGTTTCGTGGTGTCCCACCGGACTTCGCCCTCGAACCCGACCAGTTCCACGATGATGTCCACCAGATTCCGTATGGGTAATTCGTCGTTTGCTCCCAAGTTCACCGGGTCACCACCGTCGTAGAGTTCAGCAGCGGCCAGGATCCCCTCGGCGGCATCATCGACGTACAGGAATTCGCGGCTGGCGGAACCCGTACCCCACACCTCCATGTGGTCTGCCCCGGACTCCTTGGCATCTACTGCCTTCTTGATCAGAGCCGGGATGACATGCGAAACCGCCGGGTTGAACTTGTCCCGTGGACCGTAGAGGTTGGTTGGCATGAGGTAGATGGCGTTCTGGCCGTATTGGGCACGGTTTGCCTGAAGCTGCACGAGTTGAGCGAGTTTGGCAATTCCGTATGGTGCATTGGTCTCTTCCGGATAACCGGTCCAGAGCGAATCCTCGCTGAAAGGGACGGCGGTGAACTTCGGGTAGGAACAGATGGTTCCGATGATCACGGTCTTGCGCGTTCCCCAGCGACGGGCGGCGTCGAGGACGTAGGTCCCCATAAGGAGGTTGTCCAGGTAGAGATCTGCCGGACGCGCCATGTTGGCTCCGATGCCTCCAACCCTTGCCGCCAGATGGATCACCAGATCCGGTGCAAATTGCTCGAACATGGCATCGACCTGGTCGTGGACGCGCAGATCAAAATCGCTACTTCCCGGCGAGATGATGTTCAAGGCTCCCCGGGCGGCCAGGCCATCGAGAACCGCCCGCCCCAGAAACCCGTTTCCGCCCGTAACGAGGACCTTCTGTCCGCCCCAGAAGTCATCTGTATCGCTGCTGGTCACCACCGCAGCCTATCGGTGAGGGTGCCGCCGGTCGTGCCGTCTGGAAGACTCGACCGCCATGCGGTCCGTCCCCCGTGTGGCTGTGACACTCGAACAGTGCTGGCACGAGGTGCCTGGAGGTACAGCGTGGTCCGCGCTCGAGTCGCTCCGCGCGCTGCAGAGGTTCGCTGACATCGAACTTGTGGGTGTGAGTGCCCGTCACGGTTCACCGCCGCCGGAACCCTGGGTGCCTCCCGTGCCCGTGAAGTCGCTTCCGTTGCCACGCCTTGCTCTATATGAGGCATGGCACTGGCTGCGTCGACCACGGGTGGAGCGGGCAACAGGGCACGTCGATCTGATCCATGCAACAGGAATGGCGGTGCCGCCGCGGACAGCGCCGTTGGTCGTGACGGTTCACGACCTCGTGTTTCTGCGCGAGCCGGGACACTCCACGTGCCGGGGCCTCATGTTCTTCCGCCGTGCCATCGAATTGGCACGGCGTGATGCGGACCTGATCACCGTGCCGTCCCAAGCCACCTGGGACGACTGTGTCGAGAATGGTTTCGACCCGGCGAAGCTGCGACTGGTCCCTTGGGGTATCGCTGCCGAGCGGGTGGATGAGGCAATGGTGGACTCGGCGCGCCAGCACTTCGGGCTCGACAAGCCGTACGTGTTGTGGGTGGGAACCATCGAGCCTCGCAAGAACCTGTCTGTTCTCATCGATGCCTTCGGATTGATCGGTGACGAGGAGACCGAGCTGGTTCTGGTGGGCCCGCGGGGGTGGAACGAGGATCTCGATCTCCTGGTTGGTGCCACGGTTGCCCGTGACAGGGTCAGGGTGCTCGGATTCGTCACCCCTGGCGAGCTGCGCGGTCTCTACGCAGGCTGCTCCGTGTTCTGTATGCCGAGCAGTCACGAGGGATTCGGGTTACCCGTGCTTGAAGCAATGGCCCAGGGGGCGGCGGTTGTCACCTCCCGAGGTACGGCAACCGAGGAGGTGATCGGTGACGCAGGAATCGTCGTGGACCCCACCGATGCTGATGCCATCGCTCATGCGATCTCCCGCCTGCTCACGGATCGGGTCGAAGCCGAACGGTTTGGTCGAGCTGCGCTGTCGCGAGCGGCCACATTCTCATGGGAG
>CAYQFM010000198.1:2258-3814 GCA_964416735.1 uncultured Iamiaceae bacterium
CCTGGAGGCGGCAGCACTGTGAGACGCATCGGGGTAAATCTCCTGTGGCTCGTACCCGGCGTGGTGGGCGGTAGCGAGGAACACACAACGAGGTTGCTGCGGGCCCTTGCACAACGTTTGGCCGACCACGACGACCTGGAGGTGGTTCTGTTCGTCAACAGACTCTTCGGGTCGGCACACCCTGATCTGGTGGAGAAGTTCCAAACCGTTGTCGCTCCGCTGCACGGTAGCAACAAGCTCCTGAGGGTCTTGGCGGAATCGACGTGGTTGCCATGGGCATCGGCCCGTCATCGAATCGGCCTCATGCACCATGCCGGTGGAACGATTCCGGCCGTGCGTACGTGTCCCGCAATCGTGTCCATCCATGACCTCCAACCCCTGGCCTTTCCGGAGAACTTCAGCCGGGTGAAACGGACGTACCTCGCGACGGCAATTCCCCGCTCAGCACGCCGCGCCCGGCGGGTGTTGGTGTTGACCGAATGGGTACGAGCTGATGTCATGCGACGGACCGGGGTGCCGGAAGACCGGGTTGTGGTCGTTTCACCGGGGACGACCCCGCCGGAGCGTTCACTCAGCGATGTGTCCAAGCTCTTGGAACGTCATGACGTCATCGGGCGCCCGTTCTTCCTTTACCCGGCCATCACATATCCGCACAAGAATCACCGGGTCCTGGTGGACGCTCTGGTCGAGCTCCTGGAGACACACCCGGATGCGGTTCTTGTCCTGACCGGGGGAGCGGGACCGTCCGAGAAGGACGTCCTCGCTCTGATCGACCAGTTGGGGATCAGAGAGAACGTGCGAAAACCCGGTCGCATTTCTGCCGATGATCTCGAGGCCCTCTATGGCGAGGCCGCGGCACTAGCGTTCCCTTCGTTGTATGAGGGATTCGGCATTCCGGTACTTGAGGCAATGAGCAGGGGTTGCCCCGTGCTGGCTGCTCACACGACGGCTCTACCCGAGGTGGTCGGCGACGCCGGTGTGTTGATCGACCCGGATTCCCCTGACCTGTGGGCCGAGGCAATGCGACGCGTGCTTGATGACGGTGATTGGCGCCACGACCTTGTCGGAGCTGGGTTGAAGAGGTCAGGCGAGTACACCTGGTCGCGCTCCGCAGCCACCCTCGAAAACCTCTACCGGGAGGACTTTTCGTGAGGCCTCCGCAATGAAGATCACCGTCATCTGTCCGCATTTTGCCCCCGACGTGGCGCCGACGGGCGAGGTGATGACGGCGATTGCTGCGGAGTTGATCGAACGCGGCCACCGGCTCCATGTGGTGACGTCGTTGCCGTGGTACCGCCATCATGCCCTCGAGCCGGGATGGGAGGGCCAACTGTGGCGCAGGGAACCGACGGAGTGGGGACTCATCACTCGAATTCATCCGTTCCCCGCTGACAAGTCGGCATTGGTACGCAGGGCGCTTGCATTCGGTGGTTTCACGGCATTGGCGACAGCGCTGGCATCAACGGGTGAACGCCCTGATGTCGTTCTTGCAATGTCGCCTCCGCTAACTCTTGGCCCCGCCGGTTGGCTGGCGGCGAAGAGGTTCGGGGTGCCCT
>CAYQFM010000199.1:0-3783 GCA_964416735.1 uncultured Iamiaceae bacterium
GCAGGGTTCAGCGCCGCCGCACGGTCGTATCCCACGCCGGTCACCACGTCGACGTTGGCCACGAACGACTTCGGAGTGTGGTTGGGAATCCAGTAGCTGGTGGTATGGCTGATGGTGTTACCGGGCGCACCACGGAAGCCCAGCAGTTGCGCCTTGGGCTTGTGCCAGTCACCGATGCAGGCGATGTTCTGGTTGCCGAAACGGTCTATCTGGCTGGTCCCCATCATCACGTGGCGCTTGGCGTGCCACAGCGTGGTGAACATCTGTGCGTACGGGTTCCAATATTCGGTGGCCGCCGTGACGACCATGCGCCCGTCCGATGCCAGGTACGGGTTCACACCCACGGCCAGACAATCGGGAGTGAAGGTGGCGAAACCGTCGGTCATCACCAGATACGGCTCGAAGGTTTCACGGGCGATCCGTCCACCGATCATCGGAATGGTTCCGATGGGGTTACAAAGAATCTCACCGTCTCCGCGGAAACACTCGGCCACCGCAACGGCGCAGATCTCTGCCCGGGTGACGTCCGTGGCGGTTGTCGGAGTCGTCGATGTCGGTCTTGGTTCTGTGGTTTCGGAGTCGCTCATGATTGCTCCCTCCTCGATGCCAACGCACTCTGATAGGCGGCCTCGTCGTCCAGGTCGAGCCAGCGTTGCTTGAACTCTGCCCACGCCTCATCAGAGCCTGCCGTCGCCGCGTATTCCTTCTGGAACGCCTCATCGCGCCCGTATTCGGGCAGACATTCCGTGAAATGTGCTCCGCCGGGAGCCTCCACCACACCGGCCACCCACATACGTGAGATCCGCTGAGTGTGCATGGAACCCCACACCGCGAACTCCTCTGTCGGGATGATCCTCTCGGCGGAGACAAAGGTCTTCTTTGCCGCCATCGCCATCCACTCGTCCATGTAGGGGTCCGACCCCAGGAACTGGGCGTTACCGCCCTGGTCGGCGTTGTTCATGTGGATCAGCGCCGCATCCAACTCGATCGCCGGAACAGCGACCAACTCCTCGGGTTCACCGCCACCGCTAGGCGGATATGGCGATCGAACCGTCTTGAGCTCTGGCATCAGATCGAGAATGTCGGTACCGAGTCCCGCACGCGTGGGCAGGAAAGGAACGTTCCACGCAGCCGCTTGAAGACCCAGCAGCAACTGACCCTCGTCGAGCTCCGAAGCCTCGATGGAGCCTGACTGGCGAGCGAGGCGGTAGTGGGGCTCGAGAGGAATCGAGTCCAGCGATACGAACCCGGTGATAGCCTTGCGGACCTTGCCGGCGGCACACAGCAGGCCCACATCGGCACCCCCGTAGGCAACCACGGTGAGATCTTTCAGGTCCGAGCGCAGGATGGCCCGGATGATCGACATCGGCTTGCGGCGTGAACCCCAGCCTCCGATACCGATGGTCATGCCATCGGAGAGTTCTGCCACGACTTCTTCTTCGCTCAGGCGCTTGTCAGGTATCGCCATTCGGCGCTCCTCCCGCTAATCGGTTGGTCGAGTTGTTCGGTGGGTAGAGAACTTCTGGTCACGTATTTCTGGTCGAGCTACTTGGTGAACTCGGCATCACGGCCTTCGACAAACGCCTCACGCGCCTCATCGGCAACCCCCGAAAGGTTCAGTTCAAAGGTGAAGCCCTGTTCGAAGCGGTAGCTACGGTTCACATCCCACAGGTCGATGCCGTTGAGCGACTCCTTTGCCGCACGGATCACCGTCGGACTCTTCTTGGCGATGTCGGCTGCCACCTCCATGGCGGCTGCCCGGAGATTCTCAGGCTCGACAACCCGCAACACCGACCCGAAAGCGTGAAGTTCCGCAGCGGTGGCCGTGGCAGACGTGTAGACCATCGCACGCATCTTGTGCTGCGGAACCAGACGGGAGAGGTGCGTGGCCGCACCCAGCGCACCCCGGTCGACCTCGGGCAAGCCAAAGGTCGCATCGCTCGCAGCAATGATGATGTCGGAGTTGCCGACCAGGCCGATTCCGCCACCCAGGCAGAACCCGTTCACGGCCGAGATGACCGGAACCTCGCACTCGTATATCGCCTTGAACGCGGCATAACAGCCCCGGTTGGCGCCGATGAGCACCTCGTAACCTTCGGCCGCCTGCACCTCTTTGATGTCCACACCTGCGTTGAATCCACGCCCCTCGGCCCGCAGAACCACCACCCGCACCGATGGGTCTTCACCGAGGCCCCGGACCACGTCGGCCACCTCGAACCAACCGGCAACGGTCAGCGCGTTGACCGGCGGGTTGTCCATCACCACCTCGGCAATACCATCCTCGACGCTGGTCGTGATTCCCATACGGTTCTCCTGATCTCGTGGCCGATCGCGGGAACATGCACCTACGTCACATGCGGTGAGCCGGCCCATGTGTACGCACGGTGTCCTTCTGGCAAAGTAGGCGATTGTCAACCACCGCGCTAATCCCTCCGCGGCCCAGATCCACCACCGGGAGCACCCATGACCTCCATTTCGCACGCGCTCGATTTCACGGACAAGGTGGTGATCGTCACAGGCGGGACCAAAGGCGTGGGAAGGGGAATAACCACCAGGTTCCTCGAGGCTGGCGCCAATGTAGTTATGACCGCCCGCAACGAACCTGAAGAACCGATCGAGGTGAACGGGCGCACCGCGTTGTTCACGCCGGCGGATATCAGAGACCCCGACGCTGCTGCGTCGGTGATCGACTTCGCCGTTCAGAAATTTGGCCGCCTCGACGCCGCCATCAACAACGCCGGTGGGTCTCCACATGTCGAAGCAGCAAGTGTTTCGCCGCGGTTTTCCGAGTCGATCATCCGCTTGAACCTCTCGGCCACGCTTCACATCGCTCAAGCTGCCAACACGGTGATGCAAGAGCAGGAAGATGGCGGCTCCATCGTCAACATCGCCAGTATCAGCGGCATGCGTCCATCACCGGGAACAGCCGCCTACGGCGCCGCAAAGGCCGGTGTACTGAACCTGACCATGACGCTGGCTATGGAGTGGGGGCCCAAGGTGCGCATCAACGCCGTCACCCCCGGTTACATCGCAACCGAGCAGGCCCACATGCACTATGGCGACGAAGAGGGAGTTCAGCGGGTGGCCCAGATCATTCCGCTCAAGCGCATGGGCACCCCCACCGACATCGGTGACGCCTGCTTGTTCCTGTCCTCCCCGCTGGCCAGTTACGTGAGCGGCGCGAACCTCGCTGTCCACGGTGGGGGCGAGCCACCACCCTTCCTCGAAGCCGGCGGCGCCAACTGACACAGCGAAGAAATCACTGACAGAACAACACAAGGCCGACAGCCGTGGATGTCGGCCTTGTGTTGACTTCGATCGCCCGAGGGCGCACGCCTCAGATGCAAGGTGGTGTCACGTTGGCACCTGATGCAGTCGATTGTGACGCGCACTAATCCAAGTAAGTGCTAGGCAGTGTCACGTCGATACCGGTAGCACCACCACCGGCAACCGTGATTGTGATCGAACCTGCACGTTGTTCAGCCTGGCCGTACCACATGCCGCGATGACCTGGGACACCTCTGACGTAGAGCTTGTAATCGCCCGGGTTGAGCCCGCTGAAGCTGTAGGTGCCATCGATACCCGTTGTGGTGATCGACGCCATTCGCACCAACCCGGTTGCGTCACGCAAGTCGACAACAGCCCCGGCGATCGGTTGATCGGACGAGTTTCTTACCGTTCCCGAGACCGACACATACGCCGGAGGCAACTGAACATCGATTCCAGCGGTGCCATCCGCAACGGTGATCGCGACCGAACCCGAACGCTGTTCGGACTGGCCGA